>MEWP01000132.1 GCA_001775395.1 candidate division Zixibacteria bacterium RBG_16_53_22
ACCGGCGGGACACCCCATTCGTTCATCATGCGCCAGGGGCTCATGCCGGTGCCGCCACCGGCCCCGTCGACTGTGAGAAGATCGATTTTGTATTTGGAGGCGTAGGATACAGCGCGGGCCAGATCGGCCGGGCGATAAGCGCCAGTTTTGAGGAATACATATTTTGCTCCGGCTTTGCGAAGTTGAGCCACGCGCTCGGCGAAACCTTCCTCGGTCACCATGCCGACACGGCTGTGGCGTTCGAATTCCTTGAAGGCGCCTTTCTCGAAAGCCTCTATGACGTGCGGGTCGGTCGGGTTGGGAAGCACGATATAGCCGCGCTCGTTAAGCATCTGGGCCTTCTTGAGGCTTCCAATTTTGACCTCGCCGCCGATATCCTTGGCGCCCTGACCCCATTTGAGTTCGACCGCCTCAACACCCAATTTATCGATAGCGTACTCCTGGACTGCCAGGCGCGTGTCCTCGACATTGGCCTGCACGATGATGGCCCCGTAGCCGTTCATCATGTGGTCTTTATAGAGCTTGACCCGACGCTTGAGATCGACCGTGTCGACTATGCGGCCATTTTTCATAACCGATTCGACATCCATGCCGGCTACGTTCTCACCGATAGTCAGCGCCGTTCCCGAGAGAGCCGAGCCGATAGCCAGCCCCTCCCAGTTGTTCTTGGCGATATCGGTGGAGCCGATACCCGGAATAATCCAGGGATAGCGGAACTTGAGCTTCTTGTCATGGCCGATCTTAACCTCGAGGTCGACCTTGGGGAAGATGGCCTTGTCGCTGTCGGCGGGGATGCCGTGAGCGCCAACCGCCGTCCCCATGATATTGAAATGCGAATAATCGATAGGGTAGACTTTCTCGCCCGCGGTTGTAATCACGCCGAACGGCTGGGGATAGATGACCTCGTGTCCCCTGTAGGCCGACTTGCCTATCTCGCACATTCCGATACAACCGTCAACGCATGTCACGCACATGCCGGATGCCGGGACTATCGACCCCTCAGTTCTGTTTTTGGTCAATGTGGCCGCTGAGGAATTTACGCGGGAAAGTGACATTATATATCCTCCTTACTCCTTCCGAATTTCACAGGCAACACAAGGTTCCATGTAACACATCATATCATTGAATTTTTCTTTTTCAACGCAGGGCGGGCCGATATTGGCGCAGCCGCCGCAGATCGCCTTCTCCGGCTCGGTGTACGTGCAGCGCAGCATGCAGACCGGGCAAACGTAGATACATCCGCCGCACAGACGGCAGACCTCGTTCTTGATATCGAACGGCGCGCCCAGCGAACGCTTCTCGCCGCGGCCGCGGAACCCGATGGCGTTGGCCATCATTTGCTCCTTGCACATGCGGGCGCACAAACCGCAGAGGATACAGTCCTCGTACTCCTGCCGGAATCGCTGTTGACGCACCTCATGCGCCGAGGCCAGGTCCTGGATCACTTTCGACTGCGGCGCCGTTGCCAGCAGAAGCTCGATCACCATCTTGCGCGCCTTGACAACGCGCCTCGATGCTGTTCTGACTTTCAAGCCCTCCTCGGCCGGGTAGGTGCACGATGACACCAGTTTCGCTTTCGGCCCCTCGCCAATCTCGACCACGCAGAGACGGCAGGCGCCGTAGGGAGAGAGTCCCTCCATATGGCAGAGCGTCGGTATCGGGAAACCGAAGAACTGGGCGGCCTCCAGGAGCGTGGTCCCTTTTTCGACCGAAACCTTCAAACCGTTTATCGTAAGATTTATCACGCTACCTTGCCTCCTATCTTCTCTGCCTTGTCCTCCGCGGGCTGGGTGAACTCAAGATCGCATCGCAGGCATCGTCTGGCCTCGCGGGCGGCCTCCTCCTGGGAGAGAGTCTGTTCAACCTCGACAAAGCTCGAGGTGCGATACCTCATATCGACCGTGCTGGGCACAACGCGCCTGATCTCGTTGAGTTCTTCGTCGCTTAACCCTGATGGCGGCAAATAATGGCCGGGTATTCCGGCTCTTGACGGCTGTTTCAGTTCCTGACCATGCAGGAAGCGGTCGATCATCGCGGCCGCTTTCTTGCCGGCCGCAATCGCCCTGACTACCGTGTTGGGCCCGGTGACGACATCGCCCCCGGCGAACACACCCGCGCGGCTGGTGGCCAGGGTTTCGGAATCATACTTGACCGTACCCTTTTCCGTGACCTCGATTCCCATGCCCTCGATGAACTCGATGTCGGGCACGTCGCCGATAGTCACAACCAAAGTGTCAAACTCAGCCGTAAATTCCGAGCCGGGGATCGGCACAGGATTGCGCCGTCCCGAGGCATCCATTTCGCCGAGTTTATTCCGCAGGCAATCGACACCGGAGAGTTTCCCCTTGCGGGAGCGGATTTTCAGAGGCGTGACAAGCGTCTCGAGTTTGATACCCTCATCGATAGCGGCATCGACCTCGGTTGCCAGCGCCGGCATCTCGGCCCGGGTACGCCGGTAAAGAATTGTGACACTTTCCACTGCCGGTTGACGCAACGCCACGCGGGCGGCATCGACAGCCGAATCACCGCCGCCGATCACGCCGACCCGACCCTTGGCTATCTTTTCGCCGCGGAGGTTGAAATCCTTGAGGAACTGTATGGCCGGATAGACACCTTCGATGTCCTCACCCTCGATATTGAGCTTGCGGCTCTTGTGGGCGCCCATCGCCAGGAAAACCGATTTGTATCCCTGATTGAAAAGCTCGTCGATTGTGATATCGCGGCCGAGCTTGGTATTGCATTGCACCGTGACGTTTTCATCGACCAGCGATTCGATCTCCTTGTCGAGGATTCCGCGGGGCAAGCGGTATGACGGTATGCCGCAGGTAAGCATGCCGCCGGGAATACTCTCCGACTCAAATACGGTTACCTTATATCCCTTGAGCGAGAGATAATGTGCCGCCGTCAGGCCGCTGGGACCGGAACCGATCACTGCAATCGGTCTTTCGCCGTTGCCGTTGGAAGACATCCGCTCTGGCTTATATGTCATTGGATCAATCGTATCGGTCACGAAACGTTTTAGCGCCCTGATTGCTACCGGGCTCATGCCTATCGTTCCGAGTTTGCAGCGCGACTCGCACTTATGGTCGCAGACTCGGGCGCAAACCGACGGGAATGGATTAGTTTCGCGAATGACCTTGTAGGCCTGCTCATATTCGCCGTGAGCGATATGGGCCACATAGCGCCAGGCCTCGGTGCCGATTGGGCAGGCCGACTGGCAGGGCGCACCGACAATCTCCTTGCATACGAAGGAGTCGCAGCGCTGGTCCCAGATGTGGCGTTCGTATTCGTTTCTGAAATATTTGAGTGTCGAAAGCACTGGGTTTGAGGCGGTATTACCCAGGCCGCACATGGTGGTGTCCTTGACCACCTCGGCCAGTTCGGCCAGCAGGTCGATATGCGCCATGCCGGCCTTTCCGGAGGTGATATCGTCCAATATCTCGTGCATCCGCTGGGTGCCCTTGCGGCAGGTGAAGCATTTCCCGCACGATTCGTCTTTGAGGAAATTCATGTAATATTTGGCGATATCGAGCATGCAGGTGTTGTCATCCATGACGATCATGCCGCCGGAACCCATGATCGAACCGACCTTGGTCAGGCTATCGTAGTCGATCGGCAGATTGAACATGCTGGATGGGATACATCCGCCGGATGGCCCGCCGGTCTGAACCGCCTTGATCCTGGCGTTCCCCGAGGGCCCGCCGCCGATATCGTTAACAATCGTCTCGATCGTCGTGCCCATGGGAACCTCGACCAGGCCGGTATATTTGACCTTGCCGACCAGGCTGAAGATCTTGGTGCCGGAATTATTCTTGGTGCCGATCTTGGCGAAATCCTCGGCGCCCATATCGAATATGACCGGGATATTAGCCCAGGTCTCGACATTGTTTATCGCGGTCGGGCGGCCGTTGATGCCCTTCTCCACCGGGTATGGCGGCCTCTGCCGCGGCTCGCCGACCCTGCCCTCGACAGAGCGCATCAGCGCCGTCTCCTCGCCGCAGACAAACGCGCCGGCGCCCTTGACAATCTTGATATCGAATGAGAAGTCGGTGCCAAGAATATTCTCGCCCAGGAGGCCCAGCTCGCGCGCCTGACGGAGCGCGATTATGAGGTGCTTGATCGCCAGCGGGTATTCGTTGCGCACGTAGATGACACCCTCGGTGGCGCCGGTGCCGTATGCCCCGATCAACATTCCCTCGATAATGCTGTGCGGATTGCCCTCTAACACGCTCCTGTCCATATAAGCCCCGGGGTCACCCTCGTCGGCGTTGCAGACGAGGTATTTGCCGGCGTTACCGTTTTGTTTCGCTAGCATTTCCCACTTCAGTCCGGTTGGGAATCCGGCGCCGCCCCGGCCGCGCAGGCCTGATTCTTTGACTTCACTCAGCACCCAGTCGCGCTCGCCGTTGTCGAGGATCCCGATCAGGGGCTGGTAGCCGCTGTTTTCGATATAATTGTAGATCCGGATCGGATCGACCTTCTCGTTTCGCGAGAGGATCAAGCGAAGTTGCTTCTTGTAAAACGGGATATCGGACTGCTTTATCACCGGCTGTCCGGTCTGGGGGTCCTTGAAGGGCAAGTCTTCGAGGACCGCATCTCTGGACACCGCGTCCACGACCCGCACCATATCCTCAAGGCCAACCTCAGGGTAGAATATGCCGTGCGGCTCGATCAGGACCGATGGTTCCATTTCGCAGAATCCATGACAGCCGGTGATTCGCAAATTAATTTTGTTGGCGAGTCCCCTCGAAAGGATCTCGCGCTTGGCTATTCTTATCAGGTCATTGGCGCCGCTTGCCTGACCGCAGGTCCCGGCCGAGATGATGATGGTCGGGATCTTCCGGTTCCGGACTATATTCAGGCGGTCATAGAGCGCCCTGAATTCGCTTATCGATCTAAGTTGTCCCATCGCCACAAACTTTCTTTCACTCTAGATATTCACGCCGGTTAAATCGAGGACATGCCCCTTGCATCCGCGCCGGGAACAGATTTGAACGATCCCCCCGCCGCGCACCATCATCGGCACCATGGCCGCGCCGCACTCGGAGCAGGGCGATACGCCGTTAAGCTCCGCGTGGCAATGCGGGCAGAAGAAATTCAATATGGTGTCTTTGGGAATAAGATGCTCGTGAGTGGCGGGGCTTCTGCCATAGAGGCTGGATAGCCTCAGCCAGCCATGCATAGCTCCGAATGAGACGGTGATCCTTATCGACGGGTAACCATCGATATAATGCGTCTCGTCCATCAGGCTGTGATTGCACCTGGGGCAGGAGACATCGAGCGGGAAAACCCGGCTGTCATCCTTGGCCAGCCCTTTATCGAGCCCGAGACGAGCGGCCTCGAGGATTTCTTTGACTTTCGTGGCCCTCACGTTCGAAAAGTAATGGCCGTCAACCACGACGATCGGCCCCAGGGCACAGGCTCCCAGGCAGTTGACCGTCTCGAACGTGAACTCCTTGTCGGGTGTGGTCTCACCCGGCTGCACCCCCAATTGCTTTGCGATTTCTTTGGATATAGAGGGGGCATTGCGGACATGACAGGCGGTCCCCAAACAGCAGGACAGGAGATGCTTCCCCCGCGGCTTCAGGCTGAAATGACGATAAAAGGTCGCAACCCCGTAGATATCTACCAGGGGGCGACCTGTTTTCTCTGATACGAGCTTGAGCGCGTTTTCGGGAAGATAACTATATTTAGCCTGTACCGCCTCCAGTATGGATATTAATCCGCCTCTGTCATCCTTATGTTTCTCCACTATACCCGCGATGTCATCTGTCTTCATTCCTTGCCTTTCAACATCAAACTAAAATCAGTGACGACGCCGGGGCGTCTATATCTCAATCAAATGTATTCTTCGCAGTGCCAAACACCTTCCTCTGGCTTGGTGAGCTTGCATTCATGGCGAACATCGCAATTGACGCAGAGGCCCTTGAACATTGATTCCTGGATTCCCTTGGTACTGGTCTCGGCCCTGGCCGGCGCTTCAATTTTGGCCGGGGCGGTTTGACCGATATCGAACTCGTCGCACTCCAGCACCGCCTGGGCAACGTCACGCCTGAACGCGCAACCGTTGGCATGGATGCAGGTCATGCAGAGCCCCAGAAACTGCTCCCTTTTCGACTCCTCGACCATCGCCTCGCGTTTGACACGGGTCGTCTTCTGTGTTTTAGCCTTCGCCCTTTTGGTGGCTTTCTGCGCTGCTGTAAACCTCGTCATTGCCTAACCTCCTCTTGGTTTGCTTAATGTCTGAACCGTCACCGACCCTTAATAGCCGGATCCCGAGGATTGGCCGCTGACAGACAGCGCAACCGCCGTGCCGCATACGGGCCGACACAGATAATTGCCGCGACGGAATATGAGTCGCCCTCGATAAGGCGTTATGATTCAGTGTCTTATGAAATGTATTCGAAGCGAATATTCTATACTGGACTTAATCGCTCCAGCTTTGCACAATATCGATTTTTTTGGAGATTTATGAACCAGCGGGGAGAAATTCCCCAGTAGCTTTGGTTACGAGTTACGGGTGACGGGTTGTGAGTTTACGGGTCCAAACCCGTAACTCGCAACTCACAACTTGCAACTCCCGACTACCAGCGCCGGTAACGCCAGACAAAAATTACCAGTGTGACTGAAAGAAGCGCCATCAGCATGATTGTCCAGAAGGCTGTCGGTTGTTCGGCCAGCGGTATCTTGACATTCATCGAAAATATGCTGACCACCAGGGTCGGCACCATGATGCAGATGGTGATGATGTTGAGGGTTTTCAGCAACACGTTGAGGTTGTTCGACACAATCGAGGCGCGAGCGTCCATGAGGGATGCCAGGATGTTGGAATAAATTTCGGCCTGTTTGAAGCACTGGTTGTTTTCGATATAGATATCGTCAAGGAGTTCCTGCTCCTCGGTGTCGAAACCAATCTTGGTCGAGTTGGTTCGAAGTTTCTCGATCAGGGCGCCGTTGGAGTTGATGGAGTTGAGGTAGTATTCCAGGCTCTTTTCGAGCGTGAACAGGTTGATGAGCTGCCGGTTTTCCATGGCGGTGTTGATCTTGGTCTGGAGCTCGTCGGAGATCTGGCTGATTATTTTGAGGTGTTCGAGAAAATGGAATATCGAGCGGTAGATCATGCGAAGCATGACGAAGGCAGGTTTCGGTGGACGGTTGAAAGTCATGCTATTGAACAGAGGCACATCCTCGGCGGTCACCAGCACGAGCTTGTCCTTAAAGAGGAAGACACCGATCGAGGAGACCTTGAACAGGAACTGGTCCTTGGCCGAGTAGTTGCGCGGGCGTTTGAAAATGATGGCCACATGCTCAGGTTCAAACTCCAGGCGTGAGAGCTCGTCGGGGTCGAGCGCGGAGGCCAGCGTATGTTCGTCGAGCTTGAGCGCCTCGACCAGGTAGCGCTTCTCGGCCTCGGTGGGGTTAATATAGGCTACAAACTGGCTCTGGTCGTCATCGCACTCAACCAGTTTCCTGTCCGGGCAATTAAATCGTTTGACCATTATGAAGCACCAACAACCAAGATATGTCGGGTTTCCTCGCTCATCCATCCGGACTCGCTTGATAAACCCGACCTACAATTATTTGACGGGGGAAGATAGGGGATAATATAGAGTATTACAAGCAATTTTGTGTATTATGAATTGCGTATCGACGGTTTTATTTCAGCAACGTCATCTTACCCGACAGTGCGCGGCCATCAGCGGACAAGCGGTGAAAATAAATTCCCGAAGATATTCCGCCAGCGTCCCACATGATGCTATGTTCGCCGGCCGGCAGGTAGCCAGAGAAAGCGGTTCCGATCTTGCGGCCCAAAATATCGAAAATATCCAGCGTGACCGGCCCGGCCTCCGGCAGCGAAAAGCGGATCATCGTCTGCGCGTTGAAGGGATTGGGGTAGTTGGGATATAGATTCGAATGAGCGGGAACATTATGATCGTCGGCCATGCCCAATGTGCGCCTATCGAAAGGGAGGGCTCCCATATCGGCCCGGGTGCCGTCCGAGTCGGGCGGGGACGCGGGATCGCCCGTATCGATACAGGGGGATTTGGTGGAATCTTCAATTGGGAAATTGGCCCAGGTAAGCCGAAAATCCCCGGTGGTTGTATCGGCGAATAGAGGGTTGGAATCGATATTGCCGGTGCCGGGGAATCCGCCCCTGATATCGCAATAACCGAATATCGCCGAGCCGCCGGAAATGCAGATCTCATCGAGAGTGTCGGCACAATTATTCCAGAAGATAGAATTTGAGATATGGGGTGTGGAACCATCATAGCAATAGAAGCCGCCTCCCCGGACCCCCCAATTTCCATATATGGTGTTATTCGTTGCCATTCCCAGCGAGGAATGGCCGAATGCCATGCCTCCGCCCCCCTGGACAGCGTAATTATGCACGATAATATTGTTTTCAATCAACGGATTAGAACCATAGGCGCTATATATTCCGGCACCGCAGATTTGAGTTGTGTCATTCTCTATTATATTTCTGATAATCGTCGGGGCGGACCCGTCCCAGCAGCCGATTCCACCCCCTCAGTAATATGACCAGTTGCCGCTGATAGTATTGCCGACTATCGTTGGGCTTGACGCCACACAGTGGATCCCGCCGCCATAACCAATCGCGACATTCTCATGAATCTCATTTTTCGCTATCACGGAATTGGATTGATTGCAGTAAATCCCCGCGCCGACCGACGATGCATTCCATCTGATTACGTTGTTGACTATTTGCGGGCTGGAGTTCAGACAGCGAATTCCACCTCCAAGACCCCCATAATTGAGGCCATATTGCACCGTGAATCCGGCCAGAACAGCTTGATTTTCACCGTTTTCGAAGACAACCACGGTTCCCAGGGAATCGCCATCAATAATGGTATTCCCTATAAAGGTTGTGTCCCCGGTCGTATAATATCGAGAAGCCAGAATACAGGCGTGGCCATTGAAATTGATACGCTCATGATATGTCCCCGGCGCCACCAGCACCGTGTCACCATCCGCGCTGGCGTCGATCCCCGCTTGTATAGTGGCATACTCTGCCGGCACATTGATAATGAGCGCCGACAAAGACGCGGCCCAGGCCAAAACAACCACGGCTGTCATCAAGATTTTCACATTTCCTCCTACTTCAAAAGCGTCATTTTGCCCGACAGCGAGCGGCCATCGGCATCAAGCCTATACAGGTACACTCCCGACGGCAGCCCCGCCGCGTTCCACACCACACCTTGTTCCCCGGCAGTCAACGCGCCCGAATAGGGCGTGCCAATCTTGCGCCCGAGGATATCGTAGATATCGAGCCTGACCGGCCCGGCCTCCGGCAGCGAAAAGCGGATTGTCGTCTGCGCGTTGAAGGGGTTGGGGTAGGGGGGAAGGAGCATAGTCATGGTCATGATTTTTTCCGATTGATCATCGACCGCCGTTATGTCTCCGCCGCCGCCGTATGCGCCCATGTCGGCGCGGGAGGTACCGAGACCCCAGGCACAGTCGAGGAGACTATCAAGCAAAGTCGGATCACCGGCGTCGATGCAAGGTGAATTGACAGGGTAACCGCAGGAATCCGAGCACAAGAGAAAATCGTTCTGAGAAGCATTTCGAAAGAAAGGATCAGAAGAAATATTGCCCCTGATTCCATATTGGCCTGCAATGCAGCCTATCCAATCTCCATCCGCGTTGCCAAAAATATCACAATAGGAAAGGGTGGCCTGAGAATTTTCATCCCAACATGCTATGGGGGATGCGTTCAAATTAAAGGCCATAATTGTATTGATGACCGTCACGTCGCCATCCTCGAAAAGCCCAATTCCAGAGGCGTCACCCGTTGCCGAGTTTCCATAGATTGTGCAGTTTATCAAGATGGCGGAGGCGCCGTAAATTACGGCCATCGCCCCTCCAAAGAGTCCAGTATTCCAGGCAAACAAGCAGTTTCTAAATACCGGGGAGGAATACAATTCGACTTCCGCCCCCGCGCCCGCGCCAATATTTCCAACATTATTCACAAACGAGCAACCCGAGAATAAAGGTGAAGAGTATTGTAAGTATACGGCACCGCCATCGGGATCGGCCGAATCATGATCGAAAACGCAACCGGTCAGCACGACCGAATCCGTAAGAATAAAGCTGATTCCACCTCCCTGAACGGCCGCATTGCTATCGATTAAGCAGTTATCCAAAGTGCCCGAGCCGTTCATGAAATATATGGCTCCTCCACGATTTTGACTCCCATTCCTTGTGAGCCGGCAATCGTCCAAAGCAATCGAGGAATTTTCGCAATAGATACCGCCACCCATACCGCCATAACTCCAGTTTCTCCATATAGAGCTATTTGAAATGGTAGGCGAAGATCCATACACACAAGACAGGGCGCCCCCTTCTCCATCGGCATAATTAGTATCGAAAATGCAGTCGTTGATTGAGGGAGAGGAGTGGCTGCAATAGATGCCTCCACCATCGCCCACGCCACGTCCCCCCGTGAATCTGCATCCCGTTATCGACGGGCTGGAACTCGCGCAGCTTATGCCTCCACCCCACTCCTGGGCTAGATTATAGTCAAATACGCAATCCTGGATCGAGGGAGAACACCTTTGGCAGAAAATCCCGCCGCCATCGCTTCTGGCCAAATTATAGCTGAAAACGCAACGACTGATTTGCGCTGATGAACTATCACAATAGATGCCCCCACCATGAGCTGGACCGTTAGCGGCGCTGGCAGTATCCTTCCAGAATGTGCAATTGGCCAATATCGCGTTCGAATTTGATCTCAAACTTACGCCGCCGCCAAATTTAGCGACATTTCCAGTAAAGCTGCAATTAATAATTCTAGGAGACGCCCCGACGCAACTGATCCCGCCACCGTAGAGTAGTTCATAACCACGACGTATGGTAAAACCATCAAGGATTGATGTCGAATCTTCGTTATTGTGGAAATAGAAGGCCCGATGTTGGCCGGGATTTCCTCCGCAATCGATGATTGTCGAATCACGACCATGTTCCGATATCACCAATATGTGCCGACCCCCAAAATCGATGTCGCGATTACCATCGCCTGTATAAGTGCCTCTTTGCACCAGCACCGTGTCACCGTCGATACTGGCATCGATCCCGGCCTGGATGGTGGTATACTGCCCCGGGACGTTGATGATGCGCGCAAAAACCAGGCACGGCACCGCCCACACAAGCGCTATAAACCATATTTTCCACATAATACCCTCCCGCAAGGGCCTAAAGGACCTCTCCCCATGTGAAATATATGATGGTAGAGCGGGGTGTCAATGACTCTTTTGCCCGGCGCAATTAGAATTAGGGATTATTTGAGAAGCGTCATCCTCTTGGTTTGTGTGAAATCTCCCGAATTCACTTTGTAAGAATATGCTCCCGACGGCAGTTTATCGGCGTCCCATACGATATGGTTTTCCCCGGCCGGCAGGTGGCCGGCAAAGGCGGTTTCGATCTTCCGGCCCAGGATATCGTAAATATCGATCTCAACGCTGCCGGCCTGCGGCAGAATGAAGCGGATCGTGGTTTGGGCATTGAAGGGGTTGGGGTAATTTTGCAGCAAGTCGAAAACGCCTGGCAAGCCGATATCTTCATCAGTTATGCCAACCGCTTCACATCCGACACCGTAAACGCCGATATTGGCGCCGTTATATCCTGTGCCGACACATGGCGAGTTTGCCGCCAGTTCAAAAATGGTGTCGGCCGGATTACAAAATAACGGATCTGAATCGATATTTCCGTCACCCTCCCAGCCGTCTTGAACATCGCAATATGAAATCGATGCTATCGACGGGGCGGTTACATGAATTTGACGCCCGTTTGCGGCGCTGTTTTGCCACACGATAGTATTTATGGCTGTGACCACCGTATTGTCGCCCAGGCCGTGATTGATTCTGATTCCGCCGCCTGAGTTTCCAGCGGAATTATACGCAATTAAATTGTTCTGAATCCTGATACTTCCCCGAAAAACGCATGAGATTCCGCCGCCGGTATATATTGCCGAGTTGCGTATTATGATATTGTCTTTGATGACAGCATGGCCGTACCAGCACGATATTCCGCCCCCGAAATTATTCTTTATATAATTATTCGTGATTGTCGGGCTGGCCAGCGTGCAATCTACCCCGCCTCCGTATCCCGAGCTGGAATATCCCCTGCGGATAGTAAATCCGACCAGCATCGCGGCTGAATCGCAAAAAGCGAATTTCACCACCGTGTTGAGCGAATCGCCGTCGATAATGGTTGAATCTATATATGACTCATTATGAGTCAGCAGATATTGCGAGGCGAGAACGATACTGCTGGTATCGATGATAACGTTCTCGACATAAAGGCCAGGGGCGACAAGGACGGTATCGCCCTGATTTCCAGCGTCAATTCCAGCCTGAATAGTGGCGTATTGCGATGGAACATTGATAACTGTCGCGGCAGCCTCCGCCGCCATAAGCAGGACAATGACGCTGCCGATCGCCTTTATTAAGCGCACGTTCATACAGGCGTCTCCACCGGCGAGCCAATTGACACCGGAATGTCAATCGCATTCTTGCTCAATTACGGAATTTCATTTTATCAATAGCAGTTTGGCCGAGATCGATCGTTTATTTTCAAAGATTCGGCAGAAATACAGACCGCTTGGGGTATCACCGGCATACCATTGAATCTCATGCCTGCCGACCGGCAATACCCGGGAAACAAGGACGGATATTTCGGCCCCCAGAATGTCATAGATTTTTATCGATGCAAAGGCTTCCTCTCGCAGGGTAAACTCGATTGTCGAGGATGAATTAAACGGGTTGGGATATACAGTCACGAGAAAATAATCCTCAGGCGTCGATACCTGTTCGACAATACCGGTTGGTATGGCGCCGCCTCCATAAGCGCCCATATCGGACCTTTGCGTGCCTAAACCGGCATCGCATGCAAGCGAATCGTCGGCCATGGCAGGATTGCCGGCGTCTATACATGGCGAATCGGACGGTCCTCCGCAGTCGGGGGTCGTAAGCGATTGCAGATGGTAATCATTGTTGCCGGGATTGCGAAACAAAGGGGGCAAATCGATATTACCCTCGCCAAACCATCCTCCCTGGACATCGCAATACCGGACTATGGGGGAAGAGCCATTCGCGGGATGAATCTGCGACATGCCCTGGGCGATATTCCCGTGCAAAATGCAGTTTTGAATCGTGGGATTGGACGAGTAGCAGTAAATCGCGCCGCCATATTGAGATGCCGTATTCCCTGTTATGGTGTTGCCGTATATCGAATCTGCATTTGCGCGTTCCAAATAAATGCCGCCTCCATTGTTGGCGCTATTAAGAGCTATGACATTGAGCTTGACCTTGGGATTGCAGTCGGCAAGATGCATTCCGCCGCCGTCGGATGTGTTGGTATTGCCGCGAATGGTATTTCTTATCATCAGGGGTGCTCCGCCTACCCCAAAAATCCCATATTCGTTGTTTTCAATGACATTATCTATGATTCGCCCCGAATAATTTGTGAAGCTGACACCGGCACCTCCGTTACCGCTTATTTGATTTAAGCGAATAATAGGATTGCAGTCCTGGGCGTTAATGCCATCGGCGGCATTATGAATTATTGTGTTTTCTCTAATTGTCGCATTAGAATTGGAGGCGCAACAAATGCCGCCGCCGGCAAACCCCGAGGAATTGCTGTCAAATGCATTGAAGCGTATCATGGCATCTGATCCAAATTCACATTTTATTCCGCCACCCCCTTGCCAACTAATATTAGCGACAAAAATATTGCTGTCGACTGTTGCCATGGAACCTGTCAGGTTTATGGCGCCGCCACCACCGGCGTTATTTTGCCGAAAATAGCAGTGCTTAATTACGGGATTGGAGTTGAACGCGAATATTCCCCCACCCAATCCCCCGGAACAATACCTTATAGTGCAATTCGTGATAATGGGCACCGATCCGTTATAGCCATATATCGCCCCCCCATTCGAGGCATTACAGCTATCGAAGATACAATTGCTGATGGTGGGATTGGATTGAAGAATGTTTAACCCCCCACCGCTGAAATCATCGCCTTCCCCGAAAGAAGAACCATGCTTTATGAGGCAATACTCGAGACGTGTACTATCGGAACAGTTGGCCAAATGAATTCCATGCCAGCCGTTTCCGGCAAACCGCTCGTCAAATCTGATGTAAGCCGATTCACTTCCAATCGCTCGCAGAACCGCGCCGCCGGCCACGGTGAATCTATAATATGCCTGGAATAGAACAATCGTGCCGGGGTCTATAATAAGCGTGTCATTCGGCGGGATGGTAATATCGCACAAGACATTGACAGTGTCAACGTTCCATACGCCCGAGACATCGCCGCAAACCTGAATATGTGATGCCTGCGAGACAGAAGCCATGATGGTTAAGGCGAAAAGAATAGGCGCCAAATAAGACACGCGCTTCATAATTCCTCCACAAAAATCGCGTCAGCAAAGTATTTAATTTTCCGAAAACAGCTGATAAATCAAAGATGACAAGCAAATTCGCGAAACCAATATATATTAAGTTCAATTAGTATCAACTATTATTTTTAATAGCGGCCGTCGAGGCTAATTCTCGGCTCCGGGCGGTTTAGATGGCTATTTGCATTACCGTTCCTTGAACATTATATTGGCTAATCGTCTTGACGATAACCATCTTTAAGCCGTTCAGGCTCGAAAGAGCCTTCAGGCGCGAAGAGTTGCATAAAGAGCTAAAGCGATATCGGAAGATCAGGGAAACAGGACAGATATGAGCATAGATAGCAAAGGCAAGACCGCCGGCGAATCGGGCGCGCCCGGCGCCACCAACTTTATCAAGGCCATAATCGACGAGGACAACAAGACCGGCAAATATGGCGGCAAGGTCCTGACGCGCTTTCCGCCCGAGCCGAACGGCTACCTCCATATCGGCCACGCCAAGTCGATTTGCCTCAATTTCGGCCTGGCTCGCGAATATGGCGGCCTCTGCAACCTCCGTTTCGACGACACCAACCCCAGCAAAGAGGAGGTCGAGTATGTCGAATCGATCATGGAGGATGTGCGCTGGCTGGGGTTCGACTGGCAGAACCGTCTTTTCTACGCCTCCGATTATTTCGGTAAGCTCTACGAATACGCGATCCAGCTTATCAAGCAGGGCGTGGCCTACGTTGACGACCTGACTGCCGACCAGATCCGCGAGTATCGCGGCACGCTGACCGCGCCCGGCAAGGAGAGCCCCTTCCGCAACCGCTCGGCCGAGGAGAATCTCGACCTGTTCGAGCGGATGAAAGCAGGCGAATTCCCCAACGGCGCCAGGACGCTGCGGGCCAAGATAGATATGTCGTCGCCGAATCTGAATATGCGCGATCCGGTCATGTATCGCATATTGCATGAATCGCATCATAGAACCGGCGACCAGTGGTGTATCTACCCGATGTATGACTGGGCGCATGGGCAATCAGATTCGATCGAGGGTGTCACGCATTCGATCTGCACGCTGGAGTTCGAGGATCATCGGCCGCTATATGATTGGTTTGTCGATCAGCTCGGTATCCATCACCCTCAACAGATCGAGTTTGCCCGGCTGAACCTGACATATACCATGATGAGCAAGCGCAAGCTCCTGCAGTTGGTGCAGGAGGGTATCGTCTCCGGCTGGGACGACCCTCGCATGCCGACCCTGTCCGGCCTTCGCCGCCGGGGTTTTACGCCTGAATCAATCCGCGATTTTTCGGAGCGGATCGGCGTGGCCAAGCGCGACAGCATGGTCGACTACGCTCTATTGGAGCACTGCCTGCGCGAAGATCTCAATCGCCGGGCCGGACGTGTCATGGTTGTCCTGCGCCCGCTGAAGCTTATCATTGATAACTACCCCGAAGGCAGGGTTGAGGAGGTCGAGGCGATCAATAACCCCGAGGATTCCGGCATGGGCAAACGCACGCTTCCATTCAGCCGCGAGCTCTATGTTGAGCGCGACGATTTCCGGGAGGTGCCGCATAAAAAATGGTTCCGTCTGGCGCCCGGGTCGGAGGTGCGTCTTAAACATGGCTACATTATCAAATGTAATGATTACAAGAAAAATCCTGACACCGGCGAGGTTACCGAGCTGCATTGCACGTATGATCCCGGCACCCGCAGCGGCGAATCAACCGATGGCCGCCAGGGTCCTGCGGACCGCAAAGTCAAGGGGACATTGCACTGGGTCTCGGCGGCGCATGCGGCCGAGGCCGAGGTGCGGCTATATGACCAGCTCTTCACCAAGGAGGAACCCGACTCCGATCGCGATTTCCGGGTCAATATCAATCCCCGTTCGCTGGAGATATTAAAAGGATGCAAGATCGAACCCGGCCTTAAGGATGCCAGGCCGGGGGAGCGTCTGCAATTTCTGCGGCATGGCTATTTTTGTGTCGATACGCGGGATTCGCGGCCCGGCGCGGCCACAGGATCCAGTGGACCGGTCTTCAACAGGACAACGTCGTTGCGCGATACGTGGGCCAAGATCGAGGGGAAATGATACCTCGACTTAATAGGCGGCTCTTGCAGAGCCGCGCGGCGCGCCCGCAGGGCGCCCCCGGGATTGTAAGATGCCCAAGCTCTGGCACCTAAAGCTCGAGGGATACGCCTATTTCATCACGACCTGCCTTGAGAACAGGCGGAGATTGTGTGGCAATCCCCGGCTGGCCCGGATCGTGATGGATGCGGTTCTCTACGGCCGGGCGAGCGGGTGGTATCTGCTATTGGCCTTCGTGGTCATGCCGGACCACTTACACTTGGTTGTCGTCCCCCGCGCCAAGACCGTCCCGGCGGCGATGCGGGAGTTGAAGACCTTCACGGCCAAGCGGGTCGGCCAACGCCTGGGTTCCGAAGGAAAGATCTGGCAGAAGGGGTACCGGGACTTTGTTTTGGATCGCAAGGCGTCGATCCTCCAGAAAATTCGCTACATCGAGGCCAACCCGGTCCGGGCGGGCCTGGTGGAGTCCGCCGAGGATTACGAGTTCTCCTCGGCGGGGAGGCCGGAGCTGGTAGACTGGGAGTTTTACGCGGTTCCATGAATAATAAAATGCGGGGCTAAAGGCCCCGCTTGTTGCGGCTCTGCAAGAGCCGCCTATTATGTTATTGTTTCTATTCACGATCATGCTAAGGATTGCGAAATGTCTCCCAGGGGCGTATCGCAATACACCCCTATATGAATGGGCAAACTCTGAATTCAAATAGAAATCACGGCCTCTACACGGTCATCATCATACTGGTCTTCGTCCTTTTGCGTATCCCCAATTTCGCTCTGGTGGATCACCGCTGGTCCGATATCAATCTTTATTCAATGCTGGCCAAAAATATCATCTCGGGTCAAACCCCATACATCGATTTCACGCTCGAATACCCGCCATTGGCCCTGATCTTCTTCGTGATCCCCGGCCTGATAGCGTCATTAATCGGCAATTTCGATCTGCCCTACCGCATTTTTATGATGTTGTTCGATATCGGCTGTCTCCTTCTGGTGGGAGCGATTGTTAAGCGGCTCATGCCGGGCCAGGCCAGGATGGCGGCGTTTGCCCAAATTATCTACCTGGCGCTCTCGGCGATTCTATTCCAGGTTCTCTATGACCGTTTCGATATCGCCGTGGCGTTTTTAATCCTGCTGGCGATCTATCTTGCCATCAGGGGTAATTGGGTCTGGGCCTATATCGTTGTCATACTGGGGGCGTTCGCCAAGCTATTCCCGGCGCTCATTTTGCCACTTCTGATAATCTATCAGGTTCGGCGCGGGAGAACTGCCGATGTCATCAGGGATTTCGGAATCTCGCTGGCCGCAGGACTGACGCTGTTTATCATCTCGATCGCCTTTTTCGGCGATTGGTGGGGATATATGCTCGAGTACCACGGCCGGCGCGGTATCCAGATAGAATCGCTCTATGCCTCGATTGCCATGCTGGCTGATTTCGCCGGAGTCAAGGCCGTGATTGGCCACGAATATGGCGCCTTTCAAATCTCAGGCGCCTTCAGCAGCTTCATGGCCAAGGCCTCGATGATTCTCATGGGTTGCGCGGTCTTAGCCGCATATATCATCTTTGCCTCGAAAACCAGGGAATCAAAGAAGAACGATGGCCTGCTGATTCTGGCCTCTCTGCTTGTCCTGACGTCATTTGCCCTGTTCAACAAGGTCCTCTCGCCGCAATTTTTTCTCTGGCTTTTCCCGTTAGCGGCGGTCGCGTCGATGATATCCCCGAACCGGGCGCCGACGGCAGCTCTGTGGACAGCGGTCGCCTTAGCAACGGCAATCATATTCCCATATATGTACCGCTCGCTGGTTGCGCTCGACGATATTCCGGTATTTCTCCTGGCCGTCAGGAATGCCGGCCTGGCCGCGGCGGGCGCGCTCGGACTGCTCGCCCTTTTGAGGCCGCCGCAAGATGGTTTGGGACGGCGGAAAAAGACACCTTGAGGGTAAGGCAAGCCCCGGTTATGCAGTCCACATTAGTCTAAATTTGTGCAAGAAATCACTTGAATTTGGATTATATATTTCGATATTAAGCCCGAAAAATGACGAACCTCGACAGGCTCTCGAGGGTTAGACCCCGTAATTATTACGAGGAGAAACGAAAGGAGAAGATAATGAGGGTCACGATAGACAAGGACCTTTGCACCGGCGATCAGATTTGTGTCGATCTTTGCCCGGAGGTTTTCGAGATGGATGGCGATATTGCCAAGGTCATCGTTGACGAAATCCCCCCGGAATTCGAGGACGTTTGCAAGGAAGCGGCCGATAGCTGCCCCGCGGAGTGTATCAAGCTGCAAAGCTAAAAGCCGTTCATTATATGTCGTTTTATGGCGTCAAACCGCTGGCGCACAACTTTCCGGCCCCGATACAATCATATCGGGGCCTTCAAATTGCCAATAAGAGATTCCCACTGTTATTTTCGACTTGTATAATCTGGATTTGAAACTACGCGCTTAAATGCGTAGTTTAATATCAGTGAACAAGTGAGGCAATTTCGGACGGAGGCTGGAATCTATGTGCAGTCGCGGATACAAAAGACTTTTCAGGGTAAACCTGGGGACAACCTCTTATAAAGACACCTGGGAGCTTCAAAAGAAACTCGTGAATCTGCGCTACCAGAGCCGCATCCCGGATTGCCTTCTCTTGACCGAGCACCTCCCTGTTATCACCATGGGGCGGGCGACCTTGATGCAAAATCTATTATGCTCACCCGAGGAACTCCGCAGTCGGGGGGTCGATCTGTTTTCGATCGAACGCGGCGGCGATATAACATTCCATGGACCCGGACAACTGGTCGCCTATCCCATTGTCGACCTGAATAACCGGGGCCGGGACCTTCACGAATACCTTCGCGACCTGGAGAGACTGGTCATCGCCACGCTCGGCGACCTGGGATTGAAAGCCGAGATCAAGCGCGGGCTGACCGGCGTCTGGGTTAATAACCACAAGCTGGCGGCGATCGGCGTGGCGGTTTCGCGCTGGATCACATATCACGGCCTGGCGCTTAATGTCAACACCGACCTGGATTATTTCAAGTTGATCAATCCCTGCGGAATCACGCAATACCCGGTGGGGTCGGTCTCGAAGATGCTTGCCCGCCATTCTTCTGAGGGGCTTGGCCGCACCCTCGACATGGCCCTGGTGGCCAAGCAGCTTTCGGATAATTTCGCGCGTATGTTTTGCTATGAAATGGAAACGCTCGAGGATGTCGATTCACTTATTCATGAGGACGCGGCGCCCGGCACTTACGGCAGGGGCGCCCCTGCTTTAGGCGGGGCGGTATAGTCATGATATCGCACGTTAATTACTTCAATGTCGGCAAAGCCGAGGATATAAGACGATCCGGCTGGGTCAAGGTCTATCTCATGGGATGGGAGGTCATGGTTCTGCCGTTTGACAATGGATTTTTTGCGATAGAGATCGGAGAACTCGCCAGCCACTCCTTGAAATCATTTCTTCCCGACGATTCGTCGTTTACCAGGCCAAGTGTCAAGGGCCTTATTGATAAAATGCTTTTGGGGCCGGCCGGGACTGTCTGGGGCAAATTGCGTCATTTTCCCGTAAGGATAGAGGATGATTTCGTCCTTGTAGGTGTCATAAGCCGGATTTAAATTACCTCTTATGAAAATTACCTCGCCAGCCATCAACGACTATATATCAGGGTTGTTGCCCAAAGGCGACAGAGTATTGGCCGAAATGGAGGCGCTCGCCAGGCGCAAGGATTTTCCCATTATCGGGCCGATAGTGGGGCCGTTTCTTCGGCAACTGGCAATTGCCACCGGCGCCGGGAGCGTTTTCGAGATGGGCTCGGGATTCGGCTACTCGGCCTACTGGTTCGCCGGCGGCATGAGCGACAGCGGAAAGATAATCTGCACCGACGGCTCCGAGGAGAACCGCGACAGGGCGCTGGCATATCTCCGGCGCGGCGGATTTGACAGCATGATTGATTACAGAATCGGGGATGCCCTCGAAATTATCAAAGAATTCGACGGCCCATTTGACATCATCTTGAATGATATTGACAAGAAGGGTTACCCCGAGGCGTTCGACCTGGCAATCCCGCGTTTGCGCCGGGGAGGCCTCTTTATCACCGACAACGTCCTCTGGTCGGGCAGAATCCTGCATAAAAATCCAACTGCCGAGAGCAAGGCGATTTTAGAATTCAACGGCAAGCTGTTCGGCTCCAAGGACGTGATAGCCTCGATAATTCCAATTAGGGATGGCTTGGGGATAGCGGTGAGGGTGTAATTTTGTGTAAAATCCGCAATACACAAGATACTTTGTGTAAAGCAAAATCGGGTTTTGCTTAACACAAAATTGACACCTCACGAAAACTGCCTGTATTCTGATCGTCGCCATATGATGAAGCCACTGCGATATTGACTTGCCCTCTCCCGGCCGGTAAGTTGCGGATGATACTATGGCCATCAAGCAAGCATTGGAAAAGGAGGCCCTGAGCCTCGGTTTTGCGGCTTTTGGTGTGGCCCCGGCCGAGTACAATCCGGCGCCTCACAATTCCCACCTGCGCTGGCTCGATAAGGATTACCAGGGAACTATGGGGTATCTCGAGCGGGGCGTGCGCCGGCGGTTCGATCCGCGTGTCCATCTGCCCGGCGCCCGCTCGGTGATAGTCTGCGCCCATCCCTATTACAGCGAACCGCAGAATGACCCGACCCGCCCATACGTCTCGATTTACGCGCGAGGAGAAAACTACCACACGGTCCTGAACGACAAGCTTGAAGCCCTCGGCCGCAAGATGCGTGAGTTAGCGGGGGACATATTTTATAAAATATTTGTCGATTCGTCTCCCATTTCCGAGAAGACGTTTGCTGTTAAGGCTGGCATTGGTTTTATCGGACGCAATGGGATGGTCATAATTCCCAGGAAACGGGATGGCAAAAAGCCCCAGTCCCATGGCAGCTTTCACTTTCTCGGCTTGATAATAACCGATCTCGAGCTTGAGCCCGATTCCCCCCGCGAGGGCACCTGCGGCCAATGCCGGAAATGTATCGAGACCTGCCCCACCGAGGCTATCGTAGATGACGGAGTCGTCGATGCCAACAGGTGCATTTCGTATCAGACCACCCAGAATAAGGGCCGGATACCGGATGATATCGCCAGGGCCTCCGGCAACATGATCTTCGGCTGCGATATCTGTCAGATAGTATGCCCTTACAACAGCGGCATTTCGGCCGCGGCGGAGCCTCGCTTTTTCCCGGATCCGGATCTTGTCCGGGCCGACCTGACAAGGCTCCTGGAGATGACGGCGGCCGAATTCGCGTCGCGATTTGAAAAAAGCAGCATCGGCGAGTTCAAATATGAGATGTTTCGGCGGAATGCAGGGATTGTCAACGAGAACATAAAAAGTGGAAAAACGGAACATTGACTCACGAAAATGGATTTATAGCAATAAGACCGGGCCGATTTTTCGATTGAACCGGGGGCTTACGAGAGTTAAATATGTATTAATCAGCCAATAAAAAACTGCCGCAAAGGTAAAGGGGGGATCGATAACGCCGGCCCGGCGCCGGGTTCCTGTAATAAAAGGAGTTATAAAAGTCGCAATCTGGAGGATACCTTTTAAGTTTACGGGAACGATTTGGCTTGACCTGGAGTAGTAGACACAGCAATACAGGGATACATGGACATCTGAAATCCATGTTGAAGGAGAAGAAAAATGCAAATATCCAGAAAATCCGATTATGCCCTGCGCGCCATGGTTTATATCGCCGCGTGGGAAGCCGACAAGATTTGCTCGATTAACGAAATCGCCGAGGCCGAGAAGATTCCGCGCGAATACCTGGCCAAGATATTAAAGGAATTGGCACTTCAGGGATTCCTGCAGAGCTTCAAAGGGATAAACGGCGGCTACAAGTTGGCCATGCCCCGCGAGAGGGTCACCTTTCTATCCATAATCGAGGCCATGCAGGGCAAGATCTATGTCAATGACTGTGTCCGCAATGCGGGCAATAACGAGGCGTGCAACAGGATGTCCGGTTGCGCCATGCATGCCTTCTGGAACACCGAGCAGGATCGCGTCATCAAGTCGTTGTCCTCGGTGAACCTGGCGGGTCTCGATTACGAGAGTTGCTACCCGGAGGCGCGCAAGCGGAAAAACAGCAAGCAGCCGGTCCGGGTCGCGTAGGCGGCGGGCGGCAGAACACGGTCGCCATCTAACATCATTATAAGTCTCTTTTATGAGGCAAGCAAAAGCGATAGCTTTATATTCGGGGGGTCTCGACTCGACCCTGGCCATTCTTCAAATGATGAAGTACGGGGTCGAGGTCGAGGCCATAACCTTCATGACCCATTTCGGGTGCGATGCCACCGATTCATCATCGTGCGGCTCCGACCCGTTTCCGGCGGCCCAGAAGTTCGGCTTCAAGGTCAAGCTGGCGCATCTCGGGCAGAAATTCATCGATATAGTCAAGAACCCGCGGTTTGGGCATGGCAAGAACATGAATCCCTGCATAGATTGCCGTCTGACCATGATCGGCGAGGTCAAACACTACCTCGACATGATCGGGGGCGATTTCGTCATCACCGGCGAGGTTCTCGGACAGCGCCCCATGAGCCAGCGACGATTCACGCTCGATCTTGTCGCCCGCGAGTGTGGCCTCGACGGCAGGCTGGTACGGCCTTTATCGGGCCGGCTCTTGCCCCCCACGCTTCCTGAAAAAGAGGGCCTTATCAGCCGCGAATGGCTGCTCGATATTCAGGGCCGCTCTCGGAAACGCCAGATGCAACTGGCCAGGGAGTTTGGTCTGACCACCTACCCCAGCCCGGCATCGGGCTGCCTTCTCACTGACAAGCGCTACTCCGACCGCCTGCGCGATCTTCTGCGCTTCAAACCCGACACCGATTTCAACGACCTCAACCTCCTGCGAGTCGGACGGCATTTCAGGCTCGGTCCCGAGGCCAAGCTGGTCGTGGGTCGGGATCAGAACGAGAACAACATCATCGAGTCGCTTCAACTCGAGAAGGACATTCTCCTCGAAGCTGTCGATTTCAAATCGCCGGTCGGCCTGTTTCGCGGAGAGGCCACCCCGGGGAAGATGGATCAGGCGGCCTCTATAGTAGCTCGTTATTCCGATGGGAATGGCCAACCTGTCGTGAGCGTATCACACCGGACATTCGCCAATTCCGGCATCCTGGAAACATCCCCGGCCACTGATTTGTTACTTCAAGAAGTCAGAATCTAATCAGAACTCATTACTCCCTGAAAATGGGCATGCCCGGCATGCCTGGCAACAGGGTCAGGCAAGAAAGGAACAAATATGGCAGTCGAATTTAAACCCAAACCTTTACCGTTTGCATATAACGCGCTGAAGGGGATATCCGAGCAGACCAACAAATTCCATCACGACACCCACTATGTGGGTTATGTGAACAAGCGCAACGAGATCGAGAAGAAGCTCGATACGGTCGACCGCTCGGCGGCCAATGCCAACTTTTCGGAGTTCGGCGCGCTCAAGAGGCACGAGACATTCAACGCCAACGGCCAGGTCCTCCACGAGATTTATTGGGAGGTCCTGGGCGGCGAGGGTAAACCCGAGGGAAATGTCATCAACTTGCTCAAGCGCGATTTCGGATCGTTCGAGAAGTGGCGCGAGGATTTCATAGCCTGCGGCAAAGTGGCTCTGGGCTGGGCGGTATTGGCCTGGGACCCGAGCGATGGGCGGCTTCGCAATTTTACCGGCGACAGCCACAACCAGGGGGCCCTATGGGGCGCGGTGCCGCTGATCGCGATCGATTGTTTCGAACATGCCTATTACCACGACCAGGGTCCCAACCGGGCGGCCTACCTCGAGGCATATGTAAACAACATCGACTGGAGCAAGGTCGATTCCAGGTTCGAGCGGTTTGTCCCGGCCCAGCATAAGGAGCCGGATTACCAGGCTGTGGGACAAAGATAAACTGACTTCGAAGATCCCGCGAAATCAGGCGGGAAGATAATCAGCCGACGGTAGGGGGGCTGTACTTCCTGAAAGGAAATCATGGCCGTCGGCTGATGTTTTTTTTCGAATTCTCTAACTCGTGCCGCGTAAGGCGAGAGGAACAAAAACAACCGATTTCTATTGACTCTTCAACGTGTCCGCGGGATCCCGGGGGTCGGGTGGGATATCGGTGCTGATCGTGCCGGTCCTGTCCAGCAGCGCCAGCCTTTTTTCTTTGCCGCGCAGTACCGAAAGTAGAATGAAATCCTCTTTGGCGGTCTGTGTCATGATTTCCTTAAAGGTTTTGAAATCCGGCGTGGCGCCATTGTTGACCGCCGTAATGACATCGCCGTCCATCAAGTCACCCTTATCGGCCACCGTGCCGACATCGACAAACGACACATAAACGCCATCCCGACTCTGCAACAGATATGTCCGATACATATCGTCGGTGATTTCCTTAACAGTAAATCCGAATGGCGTCTCGAACTCGTCGGCTTTGACTTTCGGTTGTTCCCCGACCGTCACGTTTAATGTTTTTGTCTGCCCGTTGCGGAAAACGGTCAAGGTTTTCTCGGCGCCAACCGGTGTTTGGGCGACCATCAGGGTTAGCTTGTTGAGGTCGTCATCCTTCTCGGCGCTGAGCTCCTGGTCGCCGTATTTCAGAAGCACATCGCCCGACTTGACACCGGCCTTATCGGCGGGCGAGCCTTCGATGATATCGGGGATCAGGACCCCCTCCATCTCCGGCTGCTGGAGATACTTGGCATAGCTGCGGTTGAGGGGCTGCGTGACAATGCCGATCCAGCCGCGCTCGATATTCCCCGATTTGAGAAGCTTGTCGCGCACGTCGATAGCGACATTAATCGGGATAGTGAAGCCCTGGGTTGGCCCCATGCCGCGGGAATTGATGCCGATCACCTCGCCGCGCAGGTTGACCAGCGGCCCTCCCGACGAGCCGGGGGCGATTGCCGCATCGGTCTGAATGAAATTGTTTAAAAGCGGCGTGCGCGACTGGACATTGAGGACCCGCCCCTTTCCGGAGACGATACCGAACGAGACAGTGCGATCGAAACCGTAAGGATTACCGACCGCGATCACCCACTCACCCACTTGAAGCGAATCGGAGTTGCCCAGTCTGGCCGAATGGAGCTTAACGTCCTCCGGCACCCTGATCTTTATTAGCGCCAGGTCGGTGAGTTTGTCGGTGCCGACCACCTCGGCGCCATACTCGCGATTGGACTGCAGAGTAACGGTCACCTCGACATATTTGTCTACGACATGTTCGTTGGTCAGGACGTATCCGGCAGGGTCGATGATCAGCCCCGAGCCGAGCGACTGGTATCGCTGGGTATCCTGTTTTTTCACGACCTCGATATGCACTACGGCGGGGGTGATCGAATCGGCCACCGAGATGATGAGCGATTTCAATTCATCGAATAATTCGAGGCCTTTTGTCTGGGCCGAGGCAGCTCCCGGGAGAATTAGAATTACGCTCAGAATCCAAATCAGCGGTTTTGTAATCATCTGAATATTTCCTTCGGATGCGATTTTCGGTGACTGCTTTGCATAGCAGGGGCAGTATAAGGCTTTGATTGCCGATTGGCTACATGAATAATGCAGTCGGTATCGCCGGCTCCAGGCTATATCAGTCAACAATGATTCCGCGGACGAAAACAAACTTTTTCTCAGGCGCCGAAGCGGCCAAAACTTTAGAGTACCTTTGCCGGTTATATTGATGTGGGCGTTGAAAGTCGGCGGTTTCTGGCCAGGGAATTCGCGGGAGCGGAACAGAGAAAGGTTCAATTGTCGCACAAGCAATAGGTGGAACATTTTATAAATATTTAAGTAATAGCAAAAAGACATTGACAATGACATCTTTGGAATTTAACTTTAATGCTCGCAAATTTTGGGAGGATACAGAAAAATGAGGTACTGGGGCCAGCTTAAAGGTTTGGCATACATCCTGGCCATCGGTGGCATTTTTGCCCTTATAGGCATGGTAATCGGCTCGAATCTCTCCGTACCCGAGAAACTCAGGGCCGAACCTCAGGATCAAACCGGCAAAGTCGTTGATATTATTCCGTCGAACGGGCATTCCCCGTTTGTTAAGATCGCCGAGCGCGTGAAACCGGCGGTGGTTAATATATCCGCGGAATCGGTGACTGAAGATCAGTACCATAGCTTTATGGACGATGAATTTTTCAGGCGGTTTTTCGGCATGCCGCCCGGTGGCCGCGGCCAGAATACGCCCAGGATGAGGCGTTCGGAATCGCTCGGGTCGGGATTCATATTTACCCCCGATGGCTATATCCTTACGAATAATCACGTTGTGGAGAACGCCGAGCGTGTCACCGTGACCTTGTCGACCGATCAGAAATTCAAAGCCGAGGTTGTTGGCGCCGACAAGGAAACCGATATCGCCGTGCTGAAGATCAACTCCGATAGCCAATTACCATCAATTGCCCTGGGTAATTCCGATTCGATCCTGGTCGGTGATTGGGTTATGGCAATCGGTAATCCGTTCCCGTACCTGGGATTGGACAGGACAGTCACGGTTGGGGTGGTTTCCGCCAAGGAGCGACAGAATCTGTCATTTGGTGGTGAATCGCCATCGTATCAGAATTATATCCAGACTGATGCTTCGATCAACCCGGGCAATTCCGGCGGGCCGTTGGTTAATCTGGCTGGACAGGCGATCGGCGTAAATTCAGCCATTGCGACCCCAACGGGTGGAAATGTCGGCATAGGATTTGCAATCCCTATAGAGATGGCAAAGGACGTTGCCGAGCAGCTAATCAAATCGGGCAAGGTTGCGCGCGGGTATCTGGGTATTTATCCCCAGAACATAACCGAGGAACTCAAGGAGGCCAACGGTTTACCCACTACGGAGGGTGTTCTGGTGGCCCAGGTCGATAAAGATACTCCTGCTGAAAGATCAAATTTGAAAGTTGGAGATCTGATCACCAAGTTCAATGGGCAAGCAATTTCGGACGCCCAGCAGTTCAGGTTCCTGGTGGCGGCGGCCGGCCCGGGCGCCGATGTTAAACTCGACATATGGAGAAATGGCGACAAGCGGACGATAAATATTAAGCTGGGAGACAGGACGCAATTCGTTACCGAGACGCGCGAAACCCAGCAGGAGGAAAAACCGGGTGAAAGCTGGCTGGGGTTGACTGTCGAAACCATGAGCGAGGAACTTGCCCAGCAGTATGGGCTTGACGCCACCGAGGGGGCCGTAGTGGTCGATATCGAACCGGGGAGCCCCGCCGACGAAGATGGTATCTCGGTTGCCGACATCATTTTGAAGGTCGGAAACAAACCGGTCAGGGATGCCAATGATTTTTATGGGATCGCGTCCGATCTTAAGAACAGCACGAAACCGATTTCATTCTATATAAAGAGGGGACAGTCCAATATTTTCGTCGCAATTACGCCGAACGCCAAGTGAAATTGGAACTTCGTGTTAATATCAAAGGTTAAACCTATGTCGGAATTTTCCGGCATTATGGTTTTTTAACTAAAGGAGTTAAAACTGTTGGCAAAAACAACCAGGCGTTACCGCGATGAGGATAGGTCCCTCGATCTATACCTTCGGGAAATTGGTGAAACGCCTCTGATCAACGCCGCCGAAGAGGTCGAGTTGGCGAAAAAGATACGGAAGGGCGACCAAAAAGCCCTCGAGAAATTGACTAAGGCCAATTTGCGCTTCGTGGTGTCGGTCGCCAAGCAGTATCAGAATCAGGGCCTCTCGCTGGCTGATCTTATCAACGAGGGGAATATCGGCCTGATCAAAGCTGCCAAGCGATTCGATGAGACCAGAGGGTTCAAGTTCATTTCCTATGCGGTCTGGTGGATCAGGCAGGCTATTTTGCAGGCATTGGCGGAGCAGTCCAGAATCGTGCGTCTGCCCTTAAACAGGGTAGGCACATTGCATAAAATTGGTAAGGTCTCCAGTTCGCTTCAGCAGGACCTGGGCCGGGAGCCATCGCCGAACGAAATAGCCGCGGAGCTTTCCCTGACCGAGGGCGAGGTCTCCGACACGTTGAAGATTTCGAATTCGCACCTCTCGCTCGATGCGCCCTTTTCGTCGTCGGAGGACAACAGCCTGATCGATATCCTCGAAGACGAGATGCAACCGTCACCCGATGAGTCGTTGCTCTCCGAATCGTTGCGGGTCGAAATCGAGAAGGCGCTGGATACACTGACGCCCCGAGAGGCCGAGGTTATCAATCTCTATTTCGGGCTGAATCATGAGAAGCCTTTGACTTTGGAGGAGATCGGGGCGCGGTTCTCGCTGACTCGCGAGCGGGTTCGCCAGATCAAGGAGAAGGCGATCCGTCGGCTACGCCACGCCTCCCGTTCGAAGGCGCTAAGGGCCTACTTGAATTAAATTCATATGTGAGAATGCTAAAAGGGCGCTCAAATGGGCGCCCTTTTTTGCGCATTTTGGCATGTCTTATATAATCT
>MEWP01000133.1 GCA_001775395.1 candidate division Zixibacteria bacterium RBG_16_53_22
CTGCGGGTGCTGGCTGAACGCCTTGAAACCGGCGAAAGCCGTCCCGAACCGATTACCATCACTATCGCCGCTGCGGCATGAGTCAGTGGCCGTCGGCCAAGGCCAAACGTCTACTCGCGGCTCTTCTTCGTACCGCTGGTCCATCAAGCGCCAGTCCGGTTTCACAAAACCCTCGCCGCCCCGACTGGCCGGATGTGGTGTTCGCCTTTCACGATTCTGATGAGGGTGGCCCGCGTATGCTTGCGCGCATTGCCAATGCATACCGGACTGAAACCCGAGGACCTGTAATACCGACCAAAGCCATGGGTGGGGCCCAGCCCCACCAATTTACCTGCGCCGGGACTGAGACTCACCAAAGTTTGACCAATGCGACAGCCGCACGGCGGCAAGGCACTTATTCCCTCCCCCTCGAAGGGGGAGGGCGAGGGTGGGGGTGGAAGGTTCAGCGCAATCCGTCATAATCTGTTTTCACTTCCCATCCCAACAAGGAGGCAGGCGATGCACGACCTCACCGCCTTCCGGCAGCTCATGGCGTTGCCGGCGCCGTTGACACACTCACCCAATCACCCTTGGCTTTACCGCTGCTCAGTTAACTGAAACACTCTAACCACAATGACCGAACGCCGTAAAAACCCACCAACACCGCCACCCGGACCCCCGGGCTATCCACCGCCTCAAGGGATGTACATGGAAGAGCCCATAAACTGGAGCGAATACTGGCAAGTGCTGGTGGAGCACAGGAAGCTTATCGGCATTATCACTGCGGCCAGCACCTTGTTGGCGACGGCGACTGCGTTCCTTTTGACACCGATCTACCGTGCCGAAGTACTGCTGGCCCCGGTATCAGAGGAAAGAGCAGGTTCACTAAGCTCGCTCGCCGGCCAATTCGGCGACCTGGCGGCATTGACTGGCGTCAATCTTGGCACCAACAAGGACAAAACAGCAGAATCCATCGCCGCCCTCAAATCCCGGTCGTTGTCCGTAGCGTTTATAGAAAAGGAAAATCTGAAACCCATTCTCTTTCCAAGACAATGGGATACGGAAAACAAAAAGTGGAAAGACCAGGATGATGTTCCCACGGACTGGGAGGCCTTCGAGATATTCGACAAAGACATCCGTGCAGTCAGCGTCGACAAGAAGACTGGCCTCGTCACAGTTGCCATCGAATGGAAAGACCCGGCCCTGGCCGCGAAGTGGGCGAACAGTTTGGTGAGGCAGGTAAACACTCGATTGAGAAACGAGGCAATCGAGGAATCTGAAAAAAGCACTGCATACCTGGAAAAGCAACTGGCTTCAACCAGTTCCGTAGAAATCCAGCAGGCCATCTATCGCCTCGTTGAGGCTCAAGCCAAGAAAAAGATGATTGCCAATGCTCGGGAAGAGTACGCATTTACAGTGATTGATTCTGCTGTGTCTCCGGAAGAGAGAGAGAAGCCGAAAAGGCTTCTAATAATTCTGGCGGGGCTCATTATTGGAGTAGCAGCTGGCTTCACCGTGGCGTGGTTCAGACGCACGAAATAGAACCCGCCAACCGCTCAGACGGGCCACCGCTCGTGGGGAATGTTCGTAAACCAACAAGTGTAGTGCTGCACAATTTCCGGCACTTGGCCTGATCCGGTCGTAGGTCGGCCTTCAGGCCGACATGTCGGGCTAAAGCCCGACCTACAGAGACTCCGGGCACATCGTAAATATGTTCCAAACAGAATGAAGCACTACACTAGCAATCACTTACAGGCCACGGCGCACGTACAGCACAAATTTACGGTAGCAAGGAAATTCCTGCTATGACGTCCAGTCATTCGGCGGGTTCGTCTTCTGTAGCTAAACCGCCGACCAAACCGGATATCTAAGTATATGGCACAAACCTATTCAATTCTGGTGAACTCGTGCGACAGCTACGAAGACTGCTGGCATCCCTTTTTCTCGCTTTTCGCCAAGTACTGGCCTAACTATGAAGGCCAAATAGTACTCAACACCGAAAGGAAGAATTGGTCCTTCTCTGGCTTGAAGATAAAGTGCGCGAGAGTCCAGCCGGATGCCAGCGAGAGGAAATTGAGTTGGAGCGAGTGCCTTCTAAGAGCGCTCGATCATATCGATACTTCGCTGGTTCTGTACCTGCAGGATGATTATTTTCTTGAGCGACCAGTTAACTCCACGTTGATCAATGATTTTGCCGAGCTGATGGTCAGGGATAACAGCATCAAACATACGGGCCTGACACATTTTGGAAGCCATGGGCCATTAGAACAGACACCTGACGAGAGACTATGGAAGATAGGAGAGCGATCAGCCTATCGTGTCTCAGCCCAGGCAGCGCTCTGGCGAGTAGAGACCCTAAGATCGTATCTCCGCCCAGAGGAAAATGCCTGGATGTTCGAGATCTTCGGAACAAGGAGAGCGAGACACCGTGCCGAAACATTTTTAACGGTTAACCGTGAGCTTTATCACCCGAAGTCCACCCCGATTATCCAATACATGCATACCGGGATCATAAAGGGGAAGTGGAATCCGAAGATTCCCGCGCTGTTCGAGTTGCACGAGATAAAAGTTGATTTTGAGAAACGCGGGTTCTTCAAGCCTGAGCCGAAGGCAATTGGAAAACTTCGGACTCTAACAAAGCTCATATCAAACCCCGCAGCATTGTGGAGAGGACTCCGGGGTGCTTAAGAATAATGCGAAGAATTCCGGATGAGTACGGACTCTGCCCGTTACGCGGTGTTGATCGTAAGTTACAACACCGCGTCGTATGTGGCGAAAGCTGTCGAGAGCGTGTTGAGATGCGCCACATCGTCTGATTTCATGATTATCGTAATTGATAACGCCTCGACTGAACCGGACCGGGAGCTGTTACGAAAAATTAACCATTCAAAGGTGCGGATCGCCGAACTCGACCAGAATGGTGGATTCGCTGTGGGCTATAACGCTGCTGCGCGATTGGCGGAGGAGACCTTTAAACCTGAGTTCCTCGTCGTCATGAATCCTGACATAGAAATTGTGGATAGAGGTTCGATCGAGACGCTAATCGGGTGTATCAGGGAAGAGGGGGTAGTCGGCGCGCAGCCATTAATCCATAGCTACAGATTACCCGGAAGTGCTGTTGAGCAGCCTGCGATCCGTAGGATCCCGGATGTTTTGGATCTAGTGATATCCGAAAGCGTCGTCCTGCGTTACCTGTTTCGCAAGCGGTTCAATAAATATCTAATGCAGGATGCCAAACCCTACGGGCGAAACACGAGATTTTTCGTACCATCGGGAGCATTTTTTGTAATTCGCGCACAAGAATTCTTTGAGGTTGGCGGTTTTGACGAACATACGTTTCTTTATGCAGAAGAATTAATTCTAGGAAAGAAGCTAGAGCGGCGGAATAGCCAATTCACATTTGAACCCACCGTTACGGTTCGGCACTACCAGGGTGCAGCTACGGGATTCGAACGCTGGAAGCCAAATCGGCGTATGTACCGATTTCGACGTGATAGCCAAACATACTATGTACGCAAATACATGGGCGGAGGGCAGATACAGCAATCTCTTCTATGCGCAGCGATGGAATTCGGTTACTTCGTCCGCGTTGTTGCGTGGTTGATCCGAGTAGTCAGTCGACAAGTTAGGAGTGAGCGTGGAGGGTCAGGGTTGTCCGGGTAGCTTGCAAGCATTGCCTTGGCAACGAGCCTTGATTTCTTACTCCGGGAACGATTACTTGAATATGACTGTGAAAACGCTAAAGCTAACGTTGCTCCTGCTTGCGCTAATGGCTGTTACATATGCGTGGCCCCTAAGGGTGATCAGCGGCACGAAGGTGGCGTACGTAATTATGGGTGGACTTCTTGTAGTGCTTGCAGTAGCCACAGCGCAAAAAAAAGGCACGGTGTGGCTGTATACATACATTGTAGCAATGGGAGGGGCAAGTTTGCTGCACCTCGGGCTTTTCGGACCGAGCGATTATTTCTGGCTGTCAATGGCTTCGTATTTAGCGATTCCGCTAATCTGTGGGCGGAATGTCCTAACGCCTGAGCAGTTTGATCGTCTAATGCTAGTGTTATCTGTCGTTGCGTTCCCGAATTTAGTTGGGCTTGTGGCACAGCTATATGGACATCACTCTGCATTTCTTGTGGATGAGTTCACGATGACTGCATCAGAAGTCCATGTTCGCTACACCTCTTTTGTAGGTGGAGCCTTGGCTCTGGGAATGATCTCAACCATAACCGCGTTGTCGAGCGCTTATTGGCTACTGGCACGACAGCAGTACCGGGTCTACAACGCTTTGATATTCATTGCCTCGATTATCTGTGTTTATTTTTCGTATTCAAGGCGAGGCTACGTCATCCTTGCATTGGGGCTGCTTGTCATATTATGGCGGACGTACTATTCCCCATTAGGGATTCGCAAGATGCTGCTTGCAGCATTCCTTCTTGTCGGTGCGACGTTCCTAGTTGCCATCCTCCTTGATGATGTTGGAAATATATTTCCCCGTGTATTGTCGATATATGACTTCCAAAACGACCCAGGTAACGTCCTTAGAGTGGTTAAGTGGCTAGAAGCATTAAATACGATTGCGGAACATCCTCTCTTAGGTGTTGGATTTGGGGTAAGTGGTACGTTGGGGCGAGATCCGTCCGAGTTCTTAGATGCGGATGATATCTTCTCGGCAGAGAGCTACTACCTGCAGGTTGCAATGGAAGGCGGCGTACTTGTTGGTGCCATTGTGCTTTTCGTCATGGGGAAAGTTGTTTTTGGTTCATTAAAATGTGTTCGACATGATCACCAGACCTTACTTACAACAAGTATCTTGGTGTCCTTGGCGTTTGAATCTATCGCGGGGACAGCGATAACGTCACCCCTCATGGCCATATTGTTTTGGTTGGCTTATGGAATCAATAGCTCCGTTCTTGCAAAGAATGTCCGATATGCACAGGAGAGAGTTCAATACGACAGGGCCTCGCCTCAATCGAGCGGGAACAATCGTCCAAGTATATAAAAAACTTTCGTTACTGGGGCGACAATGGGTATCGTGTCGGCAAGCGTCGGCGCATAGCATTGTCAGCAGGTAAGTTCTGGCACCCTGTCGCCTTTAGTATTACCAACCGTTGCTGATATTCAAACATGAGTGGACTGAACAGTGAGTAGTAGTGACGGGACGAAAACCGCACAAGTAGGTCCTGACGCTGCCAATCTTTCCACAAAGAAGCTGGCAAGTGGTGGCGTGTTAATTAGGAGCACAGCCTGGAATTTTCTCGGACAAGCAATACCGCTATTTGTTGCGATACCAGTTCTCCCGGTGCTGGTAGCAAAGCTTGGCATCGAGCGGTTCGGGGTTCTTATGTTGGTGTGGATGGCTATTGGCTACTTTAGCTTGTTCGACCTTGGCCTGGGGCGGGCCTTGACACAGATGATCGCCCGGAAGCTCGGCGAGGGAGCAGAAGCGGCGGTTGCAGATGTCGTGAAGACCGGCTTAGTGCTTATGGGTTTCGCAAGTCTTGTCGGCGCGAGTCTCATATGGGTTATTGCACCGTGGCTCGCGCAAAGCGCTCTGCATATCCCGGCCCCACTGCAAGACGAAACCCTCAGTAGCCTTTATCTAATCGCTATAGCAGTGCCATTCATAGTCACTTCAAGTGGACTCACGGGTGTTCTAGCGGCATACCAACGATTTGATATCGTCAACTCGGTTCGTACGCCCATGGCTGTTTTGACGATCCTTTTACCGGTTGCCGTAACGGCATTAACGGTCAGGCTGGAGTGGATTGTCGCGATTGTTGTTGTCACACGCGTAGTGGGTTCGATTGCCTATTTGGTCGCGTGTGCTCGCGTCGTGCCGTGGACGAAACGTGGAGACCGGTCACACGGTTTGACCGTTCGTGAGTTCGTTCGACTTGGAGGTTGGATGACGTTATCCAATCTTCTGAGCCCATTTCTGGTCTACATGGATCGGTTCGTAATTGCGGGATTTGTTTCTGTAGTTGCGGTTGCCTATTATTCGACGCCTTATGAGGTCATTACGAAGTTCTGGATAGTGCCCGGGGCGATCGTAGGCGTGCTCTTCCCGGCTTTTGCTGCAACCTTTTTCGGCGACAAGAAGAGAACGTCATTTCTTCTGGCCCAGGGAACAAAATACGTATTTCTCGCGCTCTTTCCGCTAACGGTGGGCGTTGTAATTTTTGCCGACGAAGCTCTTGGCATATGGCTCGGGCGTGAGTTTGCAGCGAATAGCTCCCGGGTGCTACAGATCCTTGCGGTTGGAGTTCTCATTAATAGCTTGGTCCATCCGGCGACTGTTCTAGTCCAAGGAGCTGGACGACCTGATAAGGTAGCGAAGCTCCACCTGATCGAGCTTCCACTCTATCTTCCTGTTCTTTGGTACCTGACTATTCGGTTCGGCATAGAGGGCGCAGCGGTTGCCTGGACACTGCGGGTCGCAATAGATGCGGCTTTACTCTACTCGGCTGCGTCGTTTCTGTTACCACGCAAGGAAGGTGCATTAGCGAGGATAGCGTTTTCGGTTATAACAGTAAGTGGAGTTCTTGTCGGAGCATTCTTCATCACCGAGATAATCACCGAGATTATCTACAAGATTGTCTACTACATCTCCGTCATGGGCATATTTCTCGTGGTGGCATGGCTTAAAATATTGCTGGAAAGTGAAAGGACAATAGTCGGAACACGTCTGTTGGCGGCATTTGGTGGCACGAGGAGAAAATGATCGACCAGGCGGTAAACGAGTTCGGGTGCGAGCGCCAGACGTGCAGCCTTTGCGGGACAGAGAGCACCGTTCTCTATGAGAGAATGAACGACAGATTGTTCGGCTCGCCCGGGTTATGGGATTACCGGCAGTGCGGTAATCCTCAATGCCGTTTCGTGTGGCTTGACCCAATGCCGACCAAGAGGCAATTGGAGGAGGCGTATGCAAACTATTACACCCACAGCCAGACTGGCTCAATGAACAGGCGACAGCTAGTGCGCGCTTATATCATGCGCACAATACTGCGTGCCTATACTTTCTTATTGGGAGGCACGTCGATTGCGCGAGCTATTCACGAAGCTAACCGGCTTTACCTGGGCGACGTCAAGCCGGGTCGTTTGCTCGAGGTCGGGTGTGGTGATGGAAGAACAATGACTAAAATGAAGGATCTTGGCTGGCAGGTCGAGGGACAAGAAGTAGATCTGAATGCAACGCGTGTGGCTGCTGAGAGTACGGGGTTGCCTGTTCATTGCGGGGAGCTTGAATGCTTGGAAATTCCCAAGGAATCATACGATGCAATTGTGATGATTCATGTGATTGAACATGTCCGGGACCCAGTCGGCCTGTTGAAGGCGTGCAATCGGCTCCTTAAACCAGGAGGCACGCTTGTCGTTGTAACACCTAATGCCGTAAGCCTCGGCCATAGGATATTCGGCAGGTATTGGCGCGATATTGATGCTCCTAGGCATCTACAATTATTTTCTCGTATAACACTTACCCAAGTAGCAGAGACGGCTGGCTTCAAAGATAACACCGTCACCACGACGATGGCCCATGCCCACTTTGTCGCTGGCACTAGCATTGCTATACAGCGCCGGGAGGGTCTCCTAAGCGACGCGAGCAAGTTGGGGTGGAAAACCGCTCTCGGAGCAGCCTTGTTTCAAATCAGGGAGGCATATGCATTAATGCGGGACACTGATTGTGGTGAGGAATGCGTTTTGTTTGCGCGAGTCGATGCTTAAGTCGGTTTTTTGATCTCGGGCCATGCATAATCTAGGAATTGCGGCGAAAGACTGTGAGCCAAAAAACTCCGTCTCGTATAATTATCAGTTTGTGCGGCCGCGGGGCTATAGTGTCTTTGTGAGGGGGTTGATTCGTGGAGTTAGGTCGAGATAGTGCTCGAGTGATCCAATACTCAGAATCAAGCACGCTGCGTGTTCCTTTAGTATTGGATCCATGGTTGCGTGACTTGATGGTCGACCCGATATCCAAGAAGCCATTCGTCACAGTTGATTCTGACGGCTTCTTGGCACCATGCGGTTTTAGATATACCTATAGAGACGGTGTCCCCGATTTCCGAGTTCAATTAGGCGCAGGGGCAAAAATGTGGGCGCAAGGACAGAAGACCTTCGCTCAATGGTTTATGAGATATCTGGATCGAGGGGAAGCATCTAACAGCTTTTATCCCGCTGAGCAGCAAAGGGACAGGCGAGTATATGAGGCAATTACTCTGGAAGGCAGAGTGCTTGATGTAGGTGGGCAATTAGGACACATACGCAAGTATATGGCTCCACACCAACAGTATTGCTCGATTGATCCATTTGTTGGTGTGCACCTCCTGGCGAGTAACCGCAAGAATCTTTTCGCCAATTATCCATTAACGTTGCCCTTGAATTTTCTGGGTGGATTCGCTGAATTTCTTCCGATCAGAGATGAGTCCTTTGATACGGTCAATATGAGAAGTTGTATTGATCATTTCTTTAATCCCGAGATTGCCTTAATGGAGGCATTCCGTGTTACGAGAAAGCGGGGAAAGCTGATTGTGGGGCTGAAGATTGAAGGCCACACCCTCAAATCAAGTCTATTGGATATTGCCAAAGGGGTGGTAGGCACTTTCGTGTCCCGTTATAAGGATCATCATATGTGGCACCCTTCCTATGCGGGCTTAATAGCTTTATGTCGTGGTTGCGGTTTTGATCTTGAGAAAGAATACTGGCAGACAAGCGATGTGCTTTACGCTAGCTTTATCCGCCGTGATACTCATTTGGTTACGGTGGAAACAGACAATTAGAGTTCCAAATGATTCGTTGAAATTATGGTTCTTTTGGCAGAAGACTTCTGAATTGCAGCTAAGTAAGGGTAAACTCATTGTCGGTATAGGTGATAGTTCGTATGATGCAGAATATGCGAATGCGCTTTTCTGTGTTGATGTCTGTGCACGGTACGGACAACCCCAATTACTTGGACGAGGCGATCAACAGCGTCGTTCACCAATCAGTTCGTCCGGATGAGGTCGTCTTGGTTAAAGACGGTAGTTTGGGGGAGGACCTTGAGAGGGTAGTGAATAAATGGGCCACGCGACTCGCTGGCACACTTCGTGTCGTGCCCCTTGAATCGAGTGTTGGGTTGGGGGAGGCACTAAGAATCGGCACAGCCAATTGTCAGTACGAAATAGTCGCAAGGATGGACGCGGATGATGTCAGTCTGCCAAACCGATTTGAAAGTCAGATTGGGTTTCTGCAGACAAATCCAGACATTGACGTCGTAGGGTCGTGGGTAGGGGAATTCGACGAAAACCCGGAAGTCGTTATAGCGGTTCGGGCCACGCCTAAACAATCGCAGGACATCCGGCGATACGCGCGTTTTCGTAACCCGGTGAACCATCCTACAGTAGTGTTCAGAAAAGAAATCGTTCTGCGTGCGGGCGGCTATCGATCCTTCGACAGATTTGAAGACTACGACCTGTGGGCGAGATTGCTGATGCAAGGTGGCAGGATCGCGAACATTGGCGAGGTGCTGGTGAGGCAACGGGTTGGCCGGGGTTTCTATACACGGCGAGGCGGCCTCGCATATGTAAGACGTGAGTTAGCGCTGCAGATAAGTTTTTTACGAATGGGATTCATTGATTGGAAGGTATTCATCGCAAATGTTGCTGTACGGGCATGTGTACGATGTATCTCAAGCGAAGTTAGAGCCCGTATTTACCGGAAGTTTTTACGAGAACCAGTATACAAGGCCTGAGAGGTAAGGGTGGTCGATGCAAGGCTAGCAGTCTGTTAGACACTTGTTTCTAGGAGCGTGGAGAATACGCACCAAGTATCATGTACAGAAGTTCGTGGACAAGCGAAGACACATACGAATACTGAAAAGCGGCAGGTAATGTAAAGTGAACCGTGCTATCACGATACCATTGACAATGGCTTCGGCGCGCAACCGGCCCGTAGCGTTACAGCTATTCTGGCACGGGATTGGACTCGGTCTTGTGCTCGCCACCGCGTCACTCGCCGCTTGGGGAGGTCAGCCTTTCCTTGAAGGTAGTCAGAGTGGCCCACTGATTGTTTTGACGCTTGCTGCTTATCATGTGGCACTGTGGGCCAATTGGCGAATGCTCCATTTTCCGGTACGGGATGGCGCAAAGGTTATTTTCGCAAACGTGGGCATGGCTTTCCTGCTTGCGCTCGTCATCGTGGCTTTCGGCCGTTACTACTATTCTCGCAGTTTCCTGGTTACCGCCTTCGTGATGAGCCTGAGCTGGCAATGGCTGGGATTCTGGCTGCTCGATAGAGCCAAGCTCCGGCTGACAGTTATCCCCGGGAGCATGGTGGAGGAGTTGCTCGGGCTGAGTACAGCCCAGTGGTCAGTGCTGGCACAGCCGGTTGGCCCAGTGACATCCGCCGGAGTTGTAGTCGATCGGGAGACCGCGGGTGCGCCGGAGTGGATACGTTTGCTCGCCGATTGTGCGCTGCGCGGGATACCGGTTTATGACTCAGTGTTGGTATATGAAGCAATGACTGGCCGAATTGCACTGAACCATCATCCTGAGAATCTTGCCGAGCAATGCGCGACGCCGCCGCTTTACCTGGCGGCCAAGCAGATAGTTGATGTGGTGCTGGTTGTGGCAAGCCTGCCCATTACGTTGCCGTTCATAGGACTGATCGCACTGCTCATCCGCCTGGACTCGGCAGGGCCAGCGTTCTTCTGGCAGGAGCGGGTAGGCAGGGCCGGCAAGACATTTTGCATGGTGAAGTTTCGATCCATGCACATAGATCATGGGCAAGAGGCTCCGCGGTTTGCTGTGCTGGAAGATCGCCGCATAACCCGATTAGGACGCTGGTTGCGGCGGTTTCGACTGGATGAGTTGCCGCAGATTTTGAATGTGCTGCGTGGTGAGATGAGTCTGATTGGCCCGCGCCCGGAACAAGTGCCGTTCGCTCAACAGTTCGCCCGCGAGATTCCACTTTATGCGTGCCGCCATCTCGTAAGTCCTGGCATTTCGGGTTGGGCACAGGTGAATCACGGTTATGCGTCGGGACATGAGGAGACACGGACGAAGCTTGCCTATGACCTCTACTACGTGAAGCACTGCTCCTTCTGGCTCGATGCGCTGATTGCACTGCGTACGCTGCGCACGGTCATTACAGGGCATGGCGCCCGCTAGCGCCGCTGAATTTTCTCTTGGCTATCGCGGCGAGGGCGCCCGCGCCCATGCCGCTACGACTTCCTGCTTCTTGAGGAGAGGAAAATCTATGAAGAAGGTTAAACGTGACGAACTTCGCTCTGAGTACCGTCGAGAGGATCTCGGCCTTAAAAAACGGGACGCTACCCTTTTGTTTCGCCTCAGAGGGATTAAAGTTTAAGCAATCACCCGCACCGC
>MEWP01000134.1 GCA_001775395.1 candidate division Zixibacteria bacterium RBG_16_53_22
GTCTATCAGAATCGGGGCTGAAAGTGTCACGCTGTCAGATTCGCTGGGCGGGGTGATTTCCACGTTTTCGCAATTGACGGATAACAATGAAACCAGCCTGATTGTGACCGTGGAGAGAATGATGAATCGGCCTGATGGCAGGCCCCTGGGCCGTCTGAGGCTTGAATCGAACAACGTGGCCGGGTCCCACCTGACAAGGCTTTCGATGTGGGATGCCATTTTTCGGGTCCTGGGGTTGATTGCCTCGCTGATTGTGAGCGCCTTATTTTTGAAGGCGGTTCTGTTGCCTTATAGGCGAATAAAACGGGAGGCTCTCGATTTCAACCTCGATATCGGCGAGCCCGAGCAGGGGCCAGGAATCGAGTACACAGTCAGTACTTTCAAGAACCTCATTACGGAGCTCGAGGAAAAACGGGACCGGCTTGAAAATCTCTACAGGAATTCCGAGCTGCGCGCCGATTCCCTGGCCCGATACAACGAGTACATTCTTGGCTCGATAAACTCGGGGGTGATTATTTGCGATTCCGACGGAATTGTCACCCGCTTCAATCCCTCGGCCCAGAATACCCTCCAGTATCTCGAAAAAGACTGCCGCGGAAAGCATTATCGCGACATATTCGGCGGTGAACATAAGCTGGTGTCTATTTTTGACGATGCGCTCCTGCATAATAAAGTCTATTCCAGGCTGGAGTTCGAAACCCAGAAAGTCGATGGCGGCAGGCTGTGGCTTGGATGCTCGTCCTCGCTCATCAATGACGAGAGCGGGGGGGGCATGGGAGTCGTTCTCCTCTTGATAGATTTGACAGAGATAAGACGTCTGCAGGAACGCAATTCCTATTCGGACAAAATGGTGGCTCTGGGAGAGACGGCGGCCGGATTGGCCCATGAGGTCAGGAATTCATTTGCGGCCATTATCGGATTCGCAGACCTGCTTGGGAAACTCACCAAGCACGATGAACAACTCGGCAAACTAATCGCCGCCATCAAGGAAGAATCGAGCCTGGCCGAGGGCCTGATGTCGCGTTTCCTGAGTTTCGCCAGACCCCTATACCTGAATCCGGAGCAGATCGATATCCGCGATGTTATCGAGTCGGCGATTGCATCCTGCAATCCCCACCAGGCCGGAATCAGGATATCGACTCAATTGATGCATGAAATTCCCCGAATTGTGGGAGATCCGACGCTGTTAAGGCAGGCGGTCTCCAACCTCATGATTAACGCCTGCGAGGCTGTTGGCTCCGAGGGAGAGATCAGAGTGCGCGCCAGGTTGGAGAGAGAAGACCGAGACCCTATCCGATCGGTTGTGGTTATCGATGTCATCGACAATGGCATGGGAATCGAACCCGAAATAGAGAGCCGCATTTTTGAGCCGTTCGTGTCGGGCAAACCGCACGGCACTGGTCTCGGCTTGGCTCTGGTGAAGAAAATCGTTGTCCTGCACGGGGGACGGATCGAGGTTCACAGCAAATCCGGCAAAGGCACGCGTTTTACGATTTTCCTGCCGATTGATCTAATAGAGTATCATTTGTCAGAAAGATCCACGGTATAACCGGATGAAATCAAACAAAAGTCACTCGGATTTTCTGATTTTGACTCTCGATACCAGGTAATCTATTATCTCATTCTTTTCGCAGAATCTATTGATCTTGACGCCTGCCAGCTCGGCCAGCCTTATGGTGGCGGTTCGAGAATCCTCCCAGTCGCTTCCCGAAAGCTCATTCAAATATACCACCCGCTTGATGCCGGTCTGAATCACCGCCTTCATGCACTCGGAACAAGGGAAACTCGTAACATATAGTGAACAATCGGAAAGCTGGCGCTCGGCGTGCAATATGGCGTTAAGCTCGGCGTGGACTACATAAAAATATTTCTCGGGCCTGGTTTGCGGAATCTCATCATCATCCACATAGCGGGGGAATCCATTATACCCGGCGCTGATTACCTTGCGCGTGCGGTTATCGACAATGACAGCGCCGACCTGCGTGCTGGAGTCCTTTGATTTCAGCGATGCTACCAGCGCAAGGGTCATAAAATACTCTTCCCAATTCAGCGGCTTTTCCATAATGCTCGTCACTTATGCCATTCTTCCGATTCCCAAAACATGATAATTATATAAATATCGTCTGCTGGCGCAACACCATAATTGCCAATTCCGGCCCGGCAGGGCCCGCGCCCTCGCTTTCGGCGAGGGCGAGAAACTCAAGCGTCGCGGACCTGGACGGCTCGTTACTGACATGACGACTCATTAGCCAGCGGCGCCTGTGCTGAGCCGCTTGAGTTTCTCTCGGCCATCTGGCCGCGCGGGCCCTGCCGGGCCAGACGGCTTGGGATACCTTTTCTATGTGCCGGACTTAGCCGATCTTACCATCCGCATAAAATCGTTTTCCGATGCCGCCACTGTTTTCTCAGGTCCCGTCATTTTGAAAAATACCATTCCCTGGGGACCCTCGATTATGGCGCCGATCAGTCGATAGTCGGGCTTCTTGTCTTTGACCTCCATCATCGGCCCGCCTGTCACCTTGTAGGTGCCTGAGAGATCGATAGTGGTGACCTTGAGGCCATTTGTCTCAATCTCCTTGATAACTGCAACATCGGCCGAATTTCGGCCGTCAGGCTGCTCGAATTGCCCCTCCCAGCGCTGAAGATTGGCATCCTTGGCGCCACCGGTTCCGGGGAAATGAAACACCGCCAATTCGGCATTGTCGGCATCGCCCTCGACAGGCGAGATCAAATACGTGACCACCCTCATCTGCTGGGGCGGGCCCACTTTCCAGGATGCCGGGGCCTCCCAGTCAAGGCCGCCGGCCATATTGGCTTGACCGTCACTGGAGGCAGCCGGGATTTGATTCCGATTTCCCTCGTTTCCGGCCTGATTATTCTTGTCGCTTGATGAGCAGCTCGAGATTAGGATTAGCACCATAATCAGCCACATTAGACTTGGGATTGATTTACGCATGGATCAACACTCCTTCAAAGGCGAGTTTATTAATTGATAATCATTGTCAATTGAAATTAATAACTGCATAGCCGGCTTTCCGCAAGGGTTATCTGCTATTTGATTCCCGGATTTAATTTGAGGATGTGTCGTCTCTCTCGAAATCGCGCGGCCTCAGCCGAAAGAACTGGTATCCGATGAGGGAAAGCGCGATAAATAACAGCAGAATTTCGAAACGATTTCCCAGAAGCACCAGCACCAGTCCATATGTCGAGATTGCCGAGCACATGGCCGCGATCACAATTGTAATCCTCAGAAGGTCGGGGTAGGGGAGAATTCCAGGCTTGGCGGCATCTCCCGCAGTGCTTTTCTTGGTCTTTTTCAGCATCGATATCTTGACGAAATATGTGGCGATCAGTTCCGCGACTGCCAGCAGGAAAATGACATTTCTAACCAGTGCCGCCGATGTTAAGGACTCGGCGATATTTGCCTGTATAGCGAAATATCCGGCGACCAGGATTGCAAAGTCGTAAGCGACCAGAATATAGAGTGCGATCAACGATAACTTAAGCAATATTCGGAACTGCTCTTCGCGCGACGAAAAATACATCACCCGTTTCTCCGTTTCTTGCCGAAAAATTCCTGCATCAGGGCGACGCAATCGCCTGTTAGGATACCCGTTGATACGGCTATCCGATGATTCAACTGGGGATTCTGGCAGATATTGAAGATTGAGCCGCAGGCGCCGAATTTGGGATCGGGCGCTCCGAATACCAGGCGTTCTACTCGGGCCAGCACCAGGGCCCCGGCACACATGGCGCATGGTTCGATTGTACAATAGGCTGTGCACCCCACCAATCGCCATGATCCCAGGTACTCAGTCGCGGCTGTGATTGCCAGCATTTCGGCGTGGGCAGTCGGATCCTGAAGCCCCTCCGTGCGATTATACCCCCGTCCAATGATCATGCCCTCGTGCACGATAACACAGCCGATCGGGACCTCATCGGCCTGGTATGCCTTGTGCGCCTCGTTGAGGGCCTGCATCATGAAGCGCTCATTGAAATCGATTGTTTCCATGTGCCTGAATGCTTTCCAGCCGACTAAGTAGCCTAATTTCCTGCAAAAAGCAACGCCATTATTATTTGGGTTAGGGCGCCACTTAAGGCTTGCTCTTAAAGCAGGGATGAAATATTAATATATTTGCTTTAATACACTTTGTCGTATGAAAATAATCGATAAGATGAAGGATTGACCATGATTTCGATCAGCAAGCGCATTTCAGATGCCATCTCGGCTTATCGAAATAAGGACCTCGATGCCACCAGGCGGGCCCATTCCCCGGAGGCCATCCGCAAGGCCAGCGAGCGGCACCGCACTGAATCGGGCGCCTATATTGGCGAGGCTGTTTATGGCGCTCTCGATGGCATAGTCACCACATTCGCAGTGGTGGCCGGCGTGGCTGGCGCCAAGCTTTCGGCCGGCGTGGTGCTTGTTCTGGGTTTTGCCAATCTTATCGGCGACGGGCTCTCGATGGGTGTGGGAAGCTACCTCTCCACCAAGTCAAAACGTGAATACCAGCGAAGCGAGCGCGAACGCGAAAGATGGGAGGTCGAGAACTATCCCGACGGAGAAATTCATGAGATCCGCGAAATCTACAGCCGCAAGGGTTTCCAGGGAGAGGATCTCGAGCGCGCCGTCAACGTCATCACCTCCAATAAGGATATTTGGGTTGAGACTATGATGAACGAGGAGCTCGGTATCATTGAGGAGGAGGGCCATCCGTTTTTCAATGGCCTTTCCACATTTCTGGCATTTGTAATTGCCGGTTTCATCCCGCTTCTCTTTTTCGTGCTCGGTCGGGCGTTTCCCGAAATAGCCAGATATTCTTTTCTCATATCGATTATCCTCACCGCCGTGACCTTGTTTGTGGTCGGCTCCCTCAAGGTGCTCGTGACCCAAACCAATTGGTGGAAATCAGGATTTGAAATGCTGATTGTCGGTGGCGCCGCCGCCACTGCGGCCTACCTGGTTGGCTATTTCCTGCAGGGGCTGGTATAAAACCTAAATTGCCTTGAATAAATAGTCCATACCCCTATATTACGGATAGCGTAATCCCGATTCAGGAGGTTTCAATGAAACCCGCCGTTTCCGCTCTTGTATTGTTTCCTTTGCTCATAAATTTGTCGCTCGCCGATTATCACTATGCTTCGCACACTGGCAGCGATGAATATCC
>MEWP01000135.1 GCA_001775395.1 candidate division Zixibacteria bacterium RBG_16_53_22
CTTTGTAAAGCTTCTATCCTCATTTTTCTTTTCCGGATACCTGCCTAAAGCACCCGGGACCTGGGCCTCGGGCATCACTACCGTCATTCTCTTTTTTATCTGGCCCAAATACTGGCATCTGCAATTTCTGATTACCCTGGTGGTCTACCTGATCGGAGTGGAAATCAGCACCCGCGCCGAGCGATATTACGGGCATGACTCGCGCCATATCGTGATCGATGAGGTCGCGGGGCAGATGACAGCATTGTTCATGGTGCCCCGGATGGTGATACCTTTCGTGATCGCATTCGTGCTGTTTCGACTCTTCGATATTGTCAAGCCGCCGCCGGCCCGGGCCTGGGAATCGCTTCGCGCCGGATATGGTGTCATGTCGGATGATATCGCGGCCGGATTCTACGCCGCGGTGCTGACCCATTTTTTGCTTGCGCTTCTGAACAAATGGGGAGTAAGTTATATATGATCCCGAGGCCATATATATCTCGAAAGGGGAATATACGAAAGCCGAAATCATAACTATCGGTGACGAGCTTCTATACGGCCACACGGTGGACACCAATGCGGCTTTCATATCCGAGGCGATAACCGCGGCCGGCGCCCAGGTAGTCTGGCGCACGACGGTCGGCGACAATGTCGACCTGATCGTGGAAGCGATTGCGCGCGCCATGCAGCGCTCCGAGCTTGTAATTGCGACCGGCGGGCTGGGGCCGACCAACGACGACCTCACCAAGAAGGCCATCTGCAAATATTTCAAAAGGCAATTGGTTTTTCATGATGATGTCCTCAAGAAGATAGAGGAACGTTTCAAGGCTCGGGGTGTTTCCATGCCGGCCATAAACCAGAATCAGGCCCTGCTGCCTCAAGGGGCGGAATTTATCGAAAACGAGATTGGATCGGCGGTGGGGATAGCGCTCGCTGAAGATGGCAGTCTGTTTGTGGCTCTACCCGGGATCCCGGATGAAATGAGGCTGATGGTTTCGGGGTGGGTGGCCGAACAGATCAGGAGGCGCGCCGGAAATTTCGCCATAATTCATCGCCGGATAAAGACGACCGGCATTTTCGAATCAGCGCTGTATGAGAAAATCGCCGACCTGGTCGAAAACAGAGGGGGATATCAGGATGGGGATAAGATTTCGGTAGCCTTCCTGCCGTCATGGCGGGGAGTGGAAATCAGGCTGACAATCGCCTCAGAAGACCCATCGGAGGGGCGCAGGCAGTTGGCCGAGCTGGAGGCCAGGATTGCCGAAAGGATAGGCGACTACATATTCGGGTATGATGAGGAGACGCTGCCGGGAACAGTCGGAAGGCTTCTCAAAGAGAAGGGGGCGACCCTGGCGGTGGCGGAATCGTGCACGGGAGGGCTTGTCGGAAAATTGTTGACCGATACACCGGGCTCATCGGAGTACTTTGTTGGGGGCATAATAGCCTATTCCAATGAGCTCAAGGTGGGGCTCCTGAACGTGCCTGAGGCGTTATTACAGAAGCATGGGGCGGTAAGCGAACAATGCGCCATAGCAATGGCGGAGGGAGCCAGGGCGAAGATGGGGACAACCCTGGCGATTTCTGTCACGGGGATTGCCGGGCCCGATGGGGGTACGCCGGATAAGCCTGTCGGCCTTGTGTTTATCGGCCTGGCGGCGCCGGGGAAATCAAAGGTGATGGAGCATAAGCTGGGTGGAGGCCGGGAAAGGAACCGGGAGCGGAGCGCCACCCTGGCGTTGGACATGGTCCGCAGGCATCTTCAGGGAATTGAATGAGCGCTCTTGAGGTCGGGCGAAAATTATCAAGGGAATAATGTTTCGACGCCCCCCTGGCGGCTAAAATTCGAGGCCTGTACGAAATGCGGGGGGGTAGTCCGAAACGCGAAAAAATCTTGACACGGCCGGATCGGATAATTATTCTTATGGCGTTGAGATTTTTAAAAGAGAATTTTCGTTGAAGTCTGCACGTCCTAAATCAAGATCCCCAAGAGAATCGAATCGGAGTATTTTTACTGTTTTATAATTTTTAAAATCACCGGATAGTCTTTATAGACCCGATCACTGAACCATTTTTGGAGGTTACGATGAACATTTATGTTGGCAATTTGTCTCACGAGGCCACAGAGGAAGATCTCAAGCAGGCTTTCGAGGCATTCGGAGAGGTCTCCAGAGCTACTGTCATTAAGGACAGGGTTAGCGGCGAGCCGCGCGGTTTTGGCTTCGTCGAGATGCCGTCGAAGGAAGAGGCCGAGGCCGCCATTGCGGGCCTTAACGGCCAGGATCTGAAAGGCCGTAGCTTAAAAATCAGCGAGGCTCGTCCCCGGCCGGAGCGTGCCGGCGGCGGCGATCGTCGCGGCGGAGGAGGAGGATATCGCGGCGGGCGCGAGTATTAATCCGGTTGCCAATCCGATCGGGTAGATAAAAACTCTATAACGATAAGGGCCGCAATCCACCATGCGCCGCTAACGGCGTATGAGTTGGATTGTGGCCATTTTTTCACTGGCGACGGCCCGGCCGGCAGGGCATATGACTATCAGAGATCAGAATAATTCGAAGAGCATCAAGTTTCGGAGAAAACAACGTCAAGAAGCTGCAGGCCGTGGGCCTCGTCGATCTCCTGGCTGTCGCCGCATTCCGGGCAGATATAGAGGTGCCCGATAAGATCGTCGGGGGTCAGAGTCTGCTTGAAGCCGCAATTCCGGCATCTGTGCTCGATCGCCAACTCCTCGATGATCAATTGTGCGTCCTGGAGCGGCGTGTTCTCGCTCATAATTTCGAACGCCTGCTGAATCGGCCCCTCGGCAAAAGTGCTTCCCCTGCGGAGCCGGACCTCCTTGACCCTGGCCGCTCCCCGTTTCTTGATCTCGTCGAGGAGTTTCTCAATCAACTGCTGCACTACCGAATATTCATGCATTTATTTATTTTCCTCCCCAGGCCTGGAGTTGAAATTCGACTTTTTTCAACAGGCGGTCAAGGGCTTTTTTCACAGAAGGAGCCAGGTCCCCTGCGAATCTATGCGGATTGGAGACCCCGACAGCACATATCTTGATTTCGTCCGGAAAATCCACCCCAGTTCGCCAGGCAAGGCCATCTCGACCATAGGGCTTGAAAAGATTATTCATTTTAAGGGACGCTATTTGTCTAACTTAGCCGATATCGACACTTGCCAATCGATATCATCCTCTTTCTTGCCACGTAATCCCCGCTGCAACTCACATTTCAACTGCGGCGAGTTGTAAATGCAGGAATGTTAACTGTCAACACAAAATTAGGCCGGCTCTTGCAACATATTAGACCATAAAGAGTTGCACGACACGATACTGGTAATTATTACTGCTCATTTCATTATTCGACATGGAAAATGAGGCTTGACGACCGTCCCGCATCGTCCGTGCATGTCAAATTGTGCGCGCCCGGCTCCGGCTCATAAAACACTCTCTGGCCGATCTCGGCCCTCGTAAATAATTCGCCGTCCACGAACCAGTATAGAAAATTGGCCCCGGCGGCCGCGGAGGCCTCCAGCGAAATTCGCTGTAGATCGATCGGGACGTGCTTCCTGATTACATAAAGCGCATCATCGTTGGGCGAGGTTATCAGTGGCCGATCCCCCTGCGGCATTCCCGTGCAATCGGGATTGTGTACGGGAACCGATGATATTGCCCTGCCAGAGGCGACAAGCCAGGTGGCGATCTTCGCCGGCCAGTCCTCGACCATCACGTGTGTGGCCTTATTACCCTCGGTGCAGTACCGGCAAAGGCGATGGCCGCTCTTTAGATCGACCATGATTTCCTTGTGAATATTGCAGGGGCCCGTTGGGGAGACACCGGGGATGAAAAGTTCGCTTATGGTCGCATGGCAGGCGCCGGTGGGTATCATGCCGCTAACGGCGCAAACATCCCGCGTGCCAACCCCCTGGGGCATTTCGAACCATGCATCGTCGCGGCCGCGTGTGATGACCTCGAATATTTCGAACAGCATCGGGGCGGCAATATCGGTCCCTACCAGGTCGGGGGAGGGTTCGCCAGCGAAATTGCCGGCCCAGACCCCGACCGTGAATTCGGGATTGTATCCCACCGACCAGGCATCCTTGCGGCCATAAGATGTGCCGGTCTTCCATGCGACCCTGGGGATATCGGGCGAGAACTCCCAGCTTGACGGAAAATCCGGCCGCTGAAGCTCGGTGAGGATCTCGGAGATGATATAAGAGGCCTCGGGAGTAAAGAGCCTGACTGTATCCTCGCCTGATTGAGTTCGGATTAATTTGTAAGGAATGTAACTCCCCTGCCGCGCCAACGCGCTGTAGAGGGTCGCAAGGTCGAGAAGCCTGATCTCGCATGATCCGAGAATTATCGGCAGGCCGTAATCTTGATCATTGCGCGTGAGAGTCGTTATGCCACCCGTCCTGAGAAGCCTGCAGAATTCTCTTTGTCCGACCTTTGAGCAGGCCCAGACCGCAGGGACATTGAGCGAGAGGCGCAGAGCCTCGGCGGCCGAGACTGCGCCGCGATATTTTCGGTCGTAATTCTCAGGGGAATAGCCGGAATAGTAAACCGGCAGGTCCTCGACGATCTTATTCGGTGAAATCAATCCCTTGTCGAGCGCCATGGCGTATACGAATGGCTTGAGCGCCGAACCGGGAGATCGTGGCGATGTGGTGCCATTGACCTGCCCCTGCCTGGCCCCGTCGAAGAAGTCGGCCGAGCCGACCATAGCCAGAACCTCGGCGGACGAATTCTGAAGAACCACGACCGCCGCATTGGCGATTCCCCTGGCGGCCAGTTCCGGTCTATGATTTGCTATGATTCCCTCGCAAGCGGCCTGGATTCTCAAGCTCAACGACGATTCGATTTCCGGACCTGGCACGCCGGAGTCAGCAAGATGGCGCGTGAAATGGGGCGCCAGAAAAGGCTGCTCGTGCTTGCGCGCCACGACATTCTCCGAAAACGCCTCATCGTATTTACCCTTTGAAATTATCTGGCGCTGGAGCATGACACCCAGCACGCGGTCACGGGCCCGCAGGCTTTTTTCGAAATTGAGGTCGGGGCGCAAGACCGACGGCGAGTTTGGAATCGAGGTCAGAAGCGCGGCCTCGGAGGCAGTCAGCGCCAGCGGGGTTTTGGCGAAATAGAAGTATGACGCCGCTCCCACGCCCTCAAGGTTGCCGCCGTATGGCGCCAGGTTGAAGTAGGACTCGAGAATTTCGCGCTTGGAAAAATGCAATTCAAGCTGAAATGCCCTGACAATCTCGACAAGCTTGGAGGCAACAGTTCTGGGCTTGGGCTCCATCATGCGGGCAACCTGCATGGTAATTGTGGAACCCCCCCTGACAACTTTGCCGGCTTTGATATTATCGATAGCGGCCATGAAAAGGGAAATCGGATTGACACCGGGATGGTAGTAAAACCAGCGATCCTCGCACGCAATGACGCTTGACTGCAGGAGCGGCGAGATATCCGCAAGCGCCACGGGCTTTCGCCAGTAGGTATCGGACGCGGCGAAGGCGGCCAGGAGGTACCTCTCGCGGCTGTAGACGAACCTGGCCGATGGCTTTCTGAGGTTAGCCATCGGGAGAGGAAATACGAGAGCGTCCAGTAGTATCAGCACCGTGAGGAATGCAAACAGCACGGCCGATCCCCTGATGAGCCGCCGGCCAAGTGCAGCGGATATGCTCAGTTCCGAAATCCTCACATTACCTCGAATCGTCAATCCTCAAGTGACCTGCCGAGCTGGCACCGGCGATGGTCGGATCGTACATGCATTCCGCGGCCACAGGAGGTATCTCGAATTCGCCCCTGGAAATCACGCGGATCGAGTAGTAGTAGACAAGTCTTTCCCTGGGCTGCAGATTAGTAAAGAGAAGCAGGCGATCGTCGCGAATATCCATATATTGCGGCTGATAAGAGCTTTTGGGCATGAAGGCCAGGCGGCCGGTGGTCTGAAGCCTGGGATTTTCAATTTCAAAGCATGACGGCAGAAGATCATTGATGACCACATATTCGAGCGGCTTATCGAGCGCTTGGGCCGTGATCTTGGCCACAATCTGGTCACCAAGCCTGATCGAATCGAGATTCAGCGGTTTGCCGTCGGAGTCAAGATAACTTCTCTCCACTGCCAGGCGCTTGGTAAACGGCGTGAAAGTTCTCTCGGTCGGAACGCCGCTCGACTGCCAGAAATAGTAGCAGGTGCCTGTTCCATTGATAGAAATCTCGATTTCGCCCGCGGCCAACTCCCCTCCTACCATCCTGACATCATCCACTCCGAATGTCTTGAGCCGCTGTCCGCCAACGACGAGCGCCCCGGTATAATTTGGAGTTTCCTGCTTTCTGAAGAATTTGCCGAGCGCCATCAAGGCGAATGAATTGCTCTGTGTGGTGTACCACCCGCCAATGTAGAGTTGCTCGGATATCTCCCGGGCCAGGGCCTGGACGGATGGGTTTTCCGGAGCCACGTCGAGGAGAACGTCGAGCAGGATTGAATTATTCCTGATATCGGATTCGAATCTGCCGCCGGATTCAGGCTCTATCTTAGGCGGGTGAATCTCAACCGGGATGAGATAGAGAGCTTCATTGACACCGCTGGTCTGGGCAATCGCGGCAGCCAGAAGGAATTTGACATATATAGGGTAGAGCTGCACTCCGACGTCCTTAAGAACGTTTAGCGTGCTCTTATCGAGTTCGCCGGCTTTGGCCAGGACATAGGCGGCATAGATTCTGGTCGGTGGCCGGGAGATATCGATAAATGTTTCATTGGCGATCCGTTTGAGAGCGCCGATCATCCGGTCATAGGTATCGTCGCTCACCTGGTATCCGGCCTTACGGGCTTCCACAAGGAAATGCGAGGCATAGATGCTTCCCCACTGGTTGACATCCGAGCCCCCCGGCCAGAAGGCGAACTCGCCTGATGGCAGCTGCATGCCGGAGAGTTTCTGAATACCCTCGGCAATGAAGTAATCGGGCCCCTTGGTGCCGAAAATCTCTGGTTGCACGAAACGGGCCAAGTCGTTGAAATATAGTATCGGGAAAAGCTTCGACGTGGTTTGCTCAATACATCCGTAAGGGTAGCTTAGAAGGTACTGAATGCCGTGTGAAAATCGCACAGCCGGAAGTGACGATAATTGCAGGGTGTAATCACCTGTTCCCTCAAGCCAGTCGGTCGGCATTGATATCCTCACAGGAGAACCGGCCCGCACGATACCAGAGCCATGCTTTGTCAGGAGCGGCTGGGCAGGCCTGTTAGCCAGCTCGACCGTTTCGAGCGCACGCTCGGTTCCGTCGGTGGCGCCGATCTCGAATATCGTCTTTCCGGGTTTGTCTCCTGCCTCGAACGTAAATTGAGCGGTACCCTTGCCGTTGCCGGGAATATCGAGTTTGACGATTTTTTCGGAGGTTACTTTGGCCGGACCATTGATATTCAAGCTGACATCGATCTCAGCGTCCTTACCGGTGTTGTTAAACACAATGACTCCGGTTTTGATTCGGTCGCCGGGCGCGATGAAACGCGGCAGGCTCTCCTGAACCACAATGTTGTCTTTGACAGTG
>MEWP01000136.1 GCA_001775395.1 candidate division Zixibacteria bacterium RBG_16_53_22
GACGTCGCCGAGTAGGCACAAGTATTGAAATACCTTCTTGGTCAACCCATGCAGATGCCCCCCGTCCTTCGACTGAGGTCTCACGGGTGCCGTCAAGTTGTGGTGTCGACTTTGCGACTATGCTTGCGTCCAATTTGCACCCCCTATCGGTTTTATTCGCTTCGTATATAGCCCAGCTTGGCTGTTCGATCGGCTGGCCTACTCTACCGTTATTCCTTGCCGAGCAACAACGCGCGTTTACGAAAAATAATGAATTTGCTTAACGAAAAATTAATAAGAGTTGAGGCACCAATTCCGAACAGGTTCGAGAACTCCGGTATTGATCAGACCGATCAGACAGAATTTCATAAACTGACGGGCACCTTCAGATCGCAGAAGCATCATGTAGATGTTGCCGGGTTGTCACAGATTGGCGCGTTACTCTGCATATTCGCATAGAAATGTTAAAGACAACACTGGGGCTCATCATCAGTCTTTCAGCTTATGGAAATAGTTATCCCAATATCCAAGGATTTGCATTTCATGGGGATCGCCGAATGATACCCACTGGATGACGTCAAAAATAACGAACCGCTTCCCCGCTTCGATCAACTGATTGATACTCGTGCCAACATAGTGCTCACCATTGACCGTGATCCCTTTTTCAATCATCGTTTTCGCTCCCCAAATAAAATCCCGGGCGCACCGATACCAAAAGGTCCCGACTACCATCGGATCAAGGCTCGGATTGTCGCTAATGAGTCGCTTCTCCACCACCTTGGTTACCGTGCGCTGGTCGACCCCGGTAACGCAATACGCGAAGGCGACCGGATTACGCACCATACTCATGTCCATGCGGCAAGTCCAAATCGCACCATCAATGGATGGATCATTCAGGATAGCCTGCCAAGACTCCGGATCGTAGGCATGCTCATAATCGCAAGAAGCGATACATACAGCAGCGTCTGGATCCAACATATTCTCGGCAAGTAAGCAGGTCGCTGCCTGCCCAGAGGTGGTTTCGGCCACCGGAATGAACTTGGCCTGCGGATAGACGGCGCGCACGGTATCGGCGATGGGGTGGCGCTCCAAGTCGACTGCGCGCGGCAGAAATATCCAGTCGGTTGCGGGCGGAAGACTCGCTGTCGCTCGCAGCATCATTGGCTCACCACGTACCGGGATCAATGGCTTTGCTACACGGTAACCGTAATCGCGAAAACGGCTGCCGCGGCCTGCCATCGGGACTAGATTGATCTGCCTGAAACCAGGCGGCGGCGCAAGATGACGTTGCTGCGGACGATGCAGATAGTCGTACCAGTAAAGATATTGCCGATAATCTCCGGGAGTTCCCAGGCAGATAAAGTGATCGACATCGTGAACGATTACTTCCTTGCCGTCGGCGACGATCATGTTTAGCAGCAGGCTGGTGTAGGCTTCGCCCTTGGCGTAATCATGTTCCGCCAACAGGCGTTCTGCATAGTGACGGAACATTTGGCTGCTGGCGAAGTAATATATTCCCGTCGAGGCATGTTCCTCCATTCGGTTTGGGGTAAATGATCGCTTCTCTCTGAGCTCCACCATCCGGTCACCGTCAACCCGCATATAGGCGTAATAGGTATCTCCCAGAGATGCCGGGTGAAACCCCCTAAATGACGGGGCCCCCGCATCAGCCTGACTTACGTGACCAAGGAAAGCACGGTAGTCCCAGCGCACGGTGAAATCACAGTAAGCAATTGTCACCGGGGCATCGTCGGGGATTCCCTGCACCTGCAATGCGGAGAAGGTAGGCCCGTTCTCGTGCGATGGTATGACGCTAACATCGGCCCGGGCGGCGATTACCTTCAGCCGCTGAACAATATCCGGCGTCTCCTTCTGTTGTTCCTCATTGATGACAAAGTGGAAATGATCATGCTGGCCGAACATGCTGACCACGTGCTCTATCATGGTCATCTTCCCAACCGGCAACAGAGCTTTCGGCCCCTTTAAACCTTGCGCCTGGAAACGCCGGGAATGACCGGCCATGGGAATAATGATATGAATCGCGGGGTGCATGAGTTATGCGGAAAGATGCTTGCGCCAATAGGCGACCGATTCTTTCAGTTGTTCCACCACAGTGCTGTCGGCTGGCTCACGCTCACGAAATGAAAGTTCTAGAAGAAGTTCCGTCTTGCCGTATCCCGCACTCGCCATCTCCCCCAGTACCTTCTCAGGACGGATGCGGCCTCGCTCGTTGAACTCTCTGGTGAATGGCCAGTGGGCGCGCTTATCGACTGAACTTTGTTTAAGGTGTATCTGCGCTGTGTCAGCAGGAAATGCACGAAGCCAGGCGTAGGGGTCGGTATCGTCAGGGTTGGAGCTGGACAAATCGCCATGGTCTACGTCCAGGCACATCATGAAGGGGATCGGCGCGCCAGAATTGACGTCGTCTTGCAGGCAGCGCGCCTCGGCGATGGTCTCGCCCTGCTCTCGGCCGATTGACATCGGCTCCCAGGAAAGATACTCGAGCCCCCTTTCCTTAGCGTAAGCACCAATTTCGTGCCAGCCCTCTATATTCTGCCGGCGGCGCAGGGCGCGAATCTTCTGGTCACCATTGTCGCAGGTGGTAAAGATGCCGAAGTGACTTCCCATGGCCTTGGCGCCCAGATCAGCCGTCTGATCCACGAAACGCTTGAACCATCCAACCCAATGGCGGCGCACTTCTTCATCTGGGTGGGCCAGATGGTTAACGCGCGTAAAGGCGCCCGTAAAGGTGCTGGTTACCCGCACATTATATTTCTGGCATAGCTTATCGATGCGCGCGATCTGCCCCGCACGATACGCCCCCGGCAGGTCTGGATTCAACATATCAGCGGTCAGTTGCACGGTGTCCAGCCCCAAATCGCCGCCAACGATGCGCACCCATTGTTCCGGTTCAGCATAGCGGTTCACGGCAAAGCCGGTGTTTATGCCGAAAGCGATGTCCAACTTGCTCATACCGTCTGCTCCCTCCCAATACCCGCCACTATTGATTCACGCAGGCGCTTGACCGAATCCTGCAATGACATGTCTTTGCGAAACAGCCCGCTCGAACCACCAACGAGGATATTGGCACCGGCGGCAACCATATCCGGAACATGATCAAAACTGACATTGCCATCGACAGTAATGCTGATGTTGAGGCGCATATCCTCGATCATCTTCCGCAGCCGCTCTATTTTCTTCAACGTCTGGGGCACGAGTTTCTGCCCTTTGTAACCTGGATTGACAGTCATAACCACAATGACGTCGATATCTTCAATTATGTAATCCAGCGTTTCAATCGGCGTTGCCGGGCTGAGAGCGACTCCAACGCGCGCCCCTTTACGCCGCAACTGAATCAGGTCCCGGTGGAGATTCCGGCAACACTCCTGGTGGATGGTAAAGATGTCTCCCGGGGAAATTTCAAAAGCGTCGAACAAACGACTCGGTTCTTCCACCATGAGGTGATAATCCGACGGCAACCGGCTGACAGCGCGAAACTTCTCGATGATGCTGGAGCCCATGGTGAAATCAGGCGCAAAACGCCCATCGATCACATCCCAATGGAGATAATTGATCCCCATCTCTTCAAGTTGGCGTAACTGCACGCCGGCGTTGAGCCAGTCGATACACATGATCGAAGCGGAAATCTCTACTGCGGGTTTGGAGTTGGCTATTTCACCGCTCACAACCGGGTTCCCCTATTCCGCGTGAATGACAACCTTGACGGCATCGCCCGATGCCGCGATTTGGAAACCCTCGGCAATTCTCCCCAGCGGCACCTCATGGGTGATGAAGCTCTTAGCGTCGATCACCCCCTGCTCGATCAACTCAAGGGCGCGCGCATGATGCGCGGGGGTTGCACCATGAGAGCCCGTCAAGTACGCCTCGCGGTAATGCAACCAGTTTGAATCGACCAGGATTGGCCGGCTTCCTTTGGATAACCCGCCGAACAGATTGACGAAACCTCGTTTCGCAACCATCGCCACAGCCTGCTCGTGAGTTTCGACAGATGGGCAAGCAGTAAAGATTCGGTCAATCCCGGCACCGCCACTGAGCTCCATTACGCGCTCATAAACGTTATCCACCGTAGGATCGAGCGCCAGGTCTGCCCCGTATTTAAGTGCAGCGGCACGCCGCTGGGCCTGAGGTTCGATAGAAACTACCTGCCTGGAGCCATATAGAGTCTTGGCAAGACTGATCAGCATGATGCCGATAGGGCCGGCACCAAAAACCGCAACGCTTGCGCCTTTGGCCATGTACACCAGTTCATAACCGTTGATGCAGCAGCCAAGCGGCTCGGCCAGCGCGGCCTCGGTACTGCTGATCGCGCTGCTGAACTTCTTGACTGGCCCGTACTGCACCACGACAGGTTCAAGACGAATGTACTCTGCGTAGCCACCATCGAACTGATATCCAATCGCCAAGTTGACATCGCAGTTGTTGGCGTGGCCGCTGATGCAGTGATGACACTTGCCGCACGGAATATCGGCTCCCACGGAGACACGGTCACCTATCCGAAACTTGTCGACCCCATCACCAACCTCTATCACCGTTCCTGCTACCTCGTGGCCGATAATGCGTGGCTCGGTAATGCGCGGATTACCGGACTTGAGAATACGCAGGTCGGAACCACAAATCGCACAGGCATCAACTTTGAGAATAACCGATCCGGGTACGGTTTCCGGCACGGGACGGTGCTCCAGGCGCAAGTCATCCGGTCCGTAAAGCACCGCCGCCTGCATGCTGAGGTTGTTGTGAATCATCGATCAGCCTTTTCAAGATCCAGGTGATAAAGGGTCCCGTGTGGCATCGTGCCCATCGGGCGGGGGTGCAGCACGCGCGGGGGTTCTCGGCTTGAAAGCACGCGACGCAGACCAACTCGCTTTGCTACCTGTGCCATATCCAACGTAAGATAAATCCTGCGCAGTTTCGCTTCCAATTCCAGGCGCCCCTCCTGTGACAGCGAGCGCTGATGGAATACCAGCCAATAGCCCAGTCCATGCACGGTGTCTGGTTTCGTCCAATCCAGCACCTGACCCAAGTACACACCGCGATCACCTTCGCCTGGGAGCATGAAGCGCACGAATGCTGATTCATCCCAACCCACCGCATGTGCATACAGGGCCATGCGTTCGATGGCGTCCTTCGAGCTTATTTGGTTCGCGAAACGGTTGTTGACCAGCGAAGCATGACCACCGAGCAGGTGCAGATTGAGATTAACCGCGAGGTTCTCGTCGGCCACGACAATCCACTTTCCCGTTGGGTAACTCGCCAACAGATCAAGACGTGTCTGTACTTCCCGCAGGGCAGGCCCTCTTCGCTCCTTTTCGAACTCCACTGCTTGCAGTGCGGAGGCTACCGCGAACTGGGTAAGAACCACGAACAACAAGGGCAGATAAATCAGGCTCGCGTCATGAAGAAACCACCGAAAAAAACGACGCAGGCGCTCAGCCAATGGATGAGCTTCAATGCCTAAATTAAATGGTACTGAACCAAAAGGGCGAACCGCGTAGTGAACAAAAGGCACAAAATAAAGCATGTGCAAAAAGAACATGCCGAGACGCGAAAACGCCAATGTTGGTAGCTCACCGGCACCATTCAGCAAGTAGGTCAGTACCAGCAACAACTCCAATACCATGAACAGGATGATTGGCCAGAAGCGGGTCCAGATATCGAATGGATCGATGCGCCGCACGGTGGCCACCAGCGCCGTCAGAGCCGTCGGCACCACAAAGTAAGCCACAAAGTAATAAGTCGATGGGATGTTCGACGGGCTACCGGGTCCGCCGAACAGTTCTGCAGCAGCCACTCCGGAACTAAACCAACCCATCAAGCCTGCCAGCGCAGGTGCCGAAACGATGGCAGTAATGGCCGCCTGCCCCAGCCAGATACGTACCACCCCCGCCGCATCGTTGCCATCATTGCGGCGCTGCCGCCACAGCCGAAGCAGCAGATAGGTGAGCCAGAACGGAATGCCAAACAGCGCATTGACCATGTGCACTTGTGTTTGCAGAGCCCAGGCAATGGTCAGTCCGGTAATCCGGCCGCCCGTCAGCCGCTGACTTCGCATCGTAAGATAGAAAACGGCAACAAAAGCCAGCGCGCTAATGGCAGGAAACGGCACATTGGCCAGGTCCGGTCGGAATACCGTCCCAAGTTCACGCCAGCCCGTGCCAAAAACGACACCCTCCAGAAAGTCTCGCAGAGGATAACTGCTATATGCCAATACACCGAGAGCAGCAAGCATGAGCGCCCAGCGGCGCGGTAAATAAAGCCTGAAAGCTAACGCGCTCAAGATAAAGGTTGCTGTTGGGAAAACTACTTGGCTTGCAGCAAGCGCAAGACCAAGCCCAAGAACCGCGACGAGCGAACCAAAAAGCCAGAGGCTCAAATAGGGATAATAGCTGAGCCCATTCAGGGTATCGCCGGACGTACTGGTGACGGCGAACAGTCGGCCCTTGGCGACTTCCATGGCAAGGGGGAGCCAACTCGACTTATCACTAAAGTCAGAATAGGGCTCAACAGCGATAATTACCGATGCATCGAAGCCGTGGACAAAGGCCGGCCACGAGTAAATCCCAAATAGAAGTGCGCACCAGAACCCTATGAACCCAAATACCAGGACATCGGACGCCTTGCTTACCCTATCCACCCAACGGGGGGTGATGTTCGCTCCATTCATCCCTGGCGTCTCCCATCTACCGTCTGCCACAGATCAGGGCGTTTTGTACAAACGGCATCCATGGCCAACCCATCGCGTGCCATTCGGTTCTGCATTTCCGCAATCTCCTCAACCTCCCGTCCATGAAGCTCCGGGGAAACGAGGCAAAGTTTCAGACCGGCTGCCCTCAACGCATGAGCTTCGGCCCTGCTGATGGGAAAGCCAAAGAAGACATCAAGCCATACCCAATCCACCATCTCCGCCAACAGCAGGGCTTGCTGTATCGGCTCATACTCGCTCACTCGTACGGCCAGGCGACGCTCGCCAAGTCTTGCCATTTTGATCAAAGCCGGGAAGGATAGGTCGAGCATAAAAAACCTCTCGATCCCCGCAGCAACAGCACGATCGCGAACCTCACGTTCGATACCTTCTTCCTTGATGTTAAAAATAATAAAAGCATGTCGGAAAGCCGCAAGCCATTCGTTAAAGTCCAGGCCCTCCCGACAGGGATCGTGATGTACCACCAGCCTGTCGCCATAGGCGTGAAGATCCATCTCGACTCCTGCTGCGGGTGGTGTCCCTGCAAGTTTCGCAAGATCGTTAACCCGGTGGTGAATGATAAGCAAGCGCCTCTCCGCTCCGCACTCAACTCAGTTGTGCCCTTGTGCGAGCAGCCTTTTCCTGAGCCCCGCTGAAAACTTTATTGTGCGCCAACTGTAACGCAACTTGGCCCGCAATGTCTCGTTATGCCCGACCCCGTAACCGCGCTTTCCGAACCTCACCGGAAAACGCTTTATGTGCAGTCCTTGGCGGGTGGCCGCATGAAAAACATACAAATCCAGGCTGAAGTCATGCGGTGGATTCTGCAAACCCTCGAAAAACGTGCGGTGAAAGATATTGGGCTGAGCATTTATGTCCCACAGCCAATTCCCCAGCACTATCCGTTCGAACAGAGTCATACCCACGGTAAAACCAACATCAAAGAGACCGCGACCATAGCGACTGCCTTTCAGGTAAAGGTCTCCGGGACATCCCTCCGCCTCGATGTATTGCAAGGCGGGCAAAACATCCAAGGGATCAGTTTGAAGGTCTGCATGCGTCCATCCGAGATAGCTTCCACGCGCCGCCCTCAGTCCCGACAGAATTCCGAAACCGTAACCCTGGTTGACCTCGACCCGGATCGTACGCAAGCGGTCATTCGCGGAAAGCAACTCGGGCAGCAGCGTCGGCGTGTCGTCGGTCGATCCGTTATCGACGAGGACTACCTCTACCGCCCGCCCCTCCACCAACCGGGCGCATTTTTCCACCAGCCCCGGCAGATTCCGCTGTTCGTTATAACAAGGGATCACGAGCGATAACAACGGAACATCCAACGGCCGGGGGCTGGAAAAAACACGCGAATCACTCATGGTGCGGGAGTATCACAGCCTTGATGATGTTATCCTTCGTCTTCCCAGTTTTGCGTTCGTTAAGTCTGCGGAGTATGTCTGGCGCATCCTCCAGGCGAACGAAATCGGACACATATCGTGATGGCCTGAGTCCATTGGCCATCAACTCCAGAGTCCGGGTCCAGTCGCTCGGTGCACGTCCAGCGTAACTCGAATTCCAGGTGCCAAGGATGGAAATCTCCTTGCGCAGAATCATGCTCACCAGTGCCTGTGGAAGCAGTAGATCGGCCTCTATATTGCCCATCCACAGCACACGCCCGCCAGGACGAACAAGACGGATGGTTTCGCGAAATACCGATGGCGCACCCGTGGCCTCAATCACAACATCAAACTGGCCGCCACGCTCCGTGACCAAGCGCTCCAGGCCCTGGTTCGGCTCCAACAGCACCCTCTCGGTCGCAGGGTCGGCGATCAGATCGAGCTTGTATTGGTTCCGATCTGCGACTGTAATCGCAATGTCGGGGCATGACATCCGCAGCATTTCCGCGCCCACCAGGCCAATGAACCCCGCGCCGACGATGAGCACCCGCTCCACGCCACGGTTTCCGCCCCCTGACAGCCCCAAGCGATTCAAGCCGTGCAACGCCACCGCCACAGGTTCAGTAAGGGCACCATCACGAAGATCTACCCCCACGGGTAACGGCAAGACATTCCATTGCCGCACGGCAAGATACTTCGTGTAAGCGCCATCATTCCGCGAACCATAGTAATGGTACTGGATACACTGTGCGTAAGCTTCTCGCAGACATGGTTCGCATTGGAAACAGGGAAGCAACGGGAATACCGCGACCTGCTTACCAAGCAGAGCAGCATCATCTTCGGCGTCAACGCTGATGATCTCACCGGCGAATTCATGCCCCATCACGAGCGGGTAGTGATAAGCCTTTTTCTTGAATGCGCGCGAGATGTCGGAGGAGCAGACTCCACAGGCGCCAATCTTGATCACAACCTCGCCCGGACCGGGTATGGGCATAACGCGACCTTCCATGGACAACTTACCGCTGGCACGCAGTACAATTGAAGTGTTTTGTCCTTCTTTTATTTTGAGCCTCATTTAATCTTCCCTCACCGCAAGCCAGCTTTCACCGCGCCTTGCGAACGACGACGCGCCGGCCGAGTGCGAATGTTGATGGCAACAGCGCGGCTATCCCATCATCTAGACGTTTCGTTGCAGCGAGTATCCACTCAGGAAGTTGCAACGTTCTGCGATGTGCAGTTACCCCGCCTGCCAGAAGAACCACGAGACATTCGCAAAGTTCATTCCTGATGATTTCGAGATTTGGGAAACGCCGAGAGAATTCGTGTGTATCGGTAAACAACAAATCAGGAACCGCATTGTTTCCAGACCATGGATCTGCCAGATTGTTAGTTGCAGTGTCCTCGTTGAAAACGTCAACGTCGTAAGACCAGCCTTCGATCTTGAGGACGCGCATTAAGACGCGAAGCAGTAGTGAGCAATGCACCTCCTGGATGAGCAGATAACCACCCGGACGCAACATGCTTGCGGCTAACCGCATGAACTTTGCCGGGAAAGCGAGGTGGTGGATCATATGTGAGCAGATAATCGCGTCCAAAGATTCAGGCCCGAACGGCGGATTAAGGGCATCGGCTTGCATATCTATCCACGGGTGCGTTTCATAGTCTGTAAGAATAAGCTTGGGATTGCTGATGTACTCCCGGGATAATCCCGCTCCAGCCCCGAACTCGACAACCCTAGTTAGCCCCGCAATATACCCATTCATCCATTCGTAGCGCTGCCGCAACAAGTAATCAAGATTGCGCGGCCGGCAGCGAAAAAAACGCTCGCGGGCTACAACTGCGTTACCAACATCCTTGAGACTAGAATCGAGCATTGGTGCGAAATAGGGGCCGGGCAAGATCATTGTAAAACTCGATATGGAACAGTAATTGGAATGTAAGGCACCAGCCGGAACGAGTTGGCGTGAAGACTTATTTTAGGCTCCGTGTCTGACTTAATCCAAGCATACTCAGCAAGTTACGAAAAACCTTCTTGACGACTATCCCCGGGTCAAACAGCTTGATCATATAGGGGATATTGGTCGGATTGCGTAGCGCCATCAAGATGTATGTCTTCAGAATGAACTTTGAGAAATTAAAGTCTTCAAATTCTGGAGGGGTATATGCACGCATGCCATCTGAATAATTGATTGGCATCAGCCCATCTTCAATTTCGCCTTGAGCAATAAGTTCATTGTAGATCGGCGTTCCTGGCAAGGGCTGAAAATTGTTCATGAACACAAAATTAAACCTGCATTTTTTAATGAGATCTGCCGTTTTTTCAATATCTTCCGGCTGTTCGCCAGGGTAGCCAAGAATGAAGAACGCCTGCACCTTGAGCCCTGCAGCACGGATTTCTGACACAACTCGCGGTACGATATCAAGCTTGAGATCTTTATTCATGAGGCGCAACGTATGTTCAGAACCGCTCTCCGGGGCGACAATCAACGTGTGCCAGCCCGTTTTTTTCATTAGCGCCCATAGTTCTGGATCGCCCTTGGTCATACGAACGCCGTTTGGCGTTCCAAATCCAATATTTTTCAAATTCAGGCCAATCATCGCTTGGCAAAACGCCTTAGCGTAGCGTTTGTCGAATGTAAAATTGTCATCAATGATATTGAACCAACGAATATTTTTCTCTTCGTAAAGGTACTTGACCCATTTCACCATATATTCGATGCTGTGTTTACGGACTGGCTTTCCGTTGAGTTCGGGGGCTGAGCAGAACGTGCAGCGATAGGGGCACCCGCGTGTGACCCAGATTGGTGCATTATCCTTAATGGGCGTGTTCCAGCGATAGCCTGCTGCATGATAGCCATCAAGATTCATGGCATCGTAATCCGGCAACTTAATCAGATCTAAGTCGTCTGTACGTTCCATGCCATTTCCCAATAAACAGCCTGTCGCTGGGTCACGGTAAGTTAGACCGCAAACTTTTTCTAGGTCTGGGGTTTCCTTCTGGATTTCTTCGGCGAAAACTGCGAATGATAGGTCTGCCTCACCACGAAATAGATAATCGATTTCACGGTGCGACAGCACCTTCTCACTGTAGGTCGTCGCGTGAGCGCCGCCAATAACTGTTATGACTTCACTATTGAGTTGCTTCGCCAGCCTTACAATCTTCAATGATTCCAGGAAGGTCGGTGACCAAGTAGACACACCCAAAATATGAGGGGTGAATGCTCCGAGTTCCGTAGCAAATTCGGGTGCGTTCGCGGCATAGTTGCGCAATGCGTTGTCAAAAATCCGAACATCGTATTTTTCGCTGCCCAGGTTGCTCTTCAGATAGCCAAGCGCTAGTGGCATAACGTATTTTGGATCAAACCCCCGCGGCCACACAAGCGCGATCCGCAAACGCTCGCCAGGACTCACCTTAGGCCTTAGAAGCATTGTCCCAACCTCAGAATGAGCGGGTGCATGGCACCCGCCATGAAACGCGAGAGGAAGCCATCGCCGATGCCTTCGACTACATCGAGCCGTTCTACAACCGGAAACAGAAGCATTCCACGCGCGGCTACGCCTTGCCCATGGAATTCCAGGAGGATTGGATCAGGTCTCAGCATAAATACGAATCGGCGTAATACCAAAGGGTTGGAAGGCGAAAAATTGAGGGACGCTTACTCATTCTGCCCTCCGACGGAAAGTGCATGCTGGCTGAACACGAAGCGACTCACGACCGCGAAGTTAAGAACGGCGACGGCTGAGATACCGATTAATTGGGTCCATAACTCTGGCACGCTGAGGAATTCGCCACTCACCCATTGCACGGCAGAGTGGCAACCAAGTCCAAGCAGTGCAGCCAGAGAGTATCTGGGCAGCCCTTCGCGCACCGGAATGGACGATCGGAACGTCCAGTTGCGGTTGGCGAGATAGGCAAATGGCAAAGCAGACATGAACCCAATCGCACCGGCGAGAACGTAGTGAATACCAATCCATGCGTATAGCACGACAAAGACCGTGTAGCAGATGGTGACATTCGATATCCCAACAATACCGAAACGAATGAGTTGCGGGGCCAGTTTTTGGAAACCCATATTCCAGTTTAGACTTTGCAAGTTTTGCATCGTGTTTCTTTCAAACGCATTGCGACCGAAGGCCGATTACTACACTCATACTAATTCACCCCCTCTTTACTGCAATTTGATCTCGTAGATCCGAAGAGCGTTTGTTTCATGGCCTTCTGAAAATTTGAATTGGTAATGCGGAAACATGGCCGAAGTTCTGAGGGGATAGGTGCGCGTTTCATCGGGTACCCAAGGTTTTTCGTCAAAGCGCTCATCAAGCACGGCCCAGTTTCGGCCATCGCGCGAACCCTCAAACCGCCACGCCTTGGGCATACGCTTCGCCAGCTCGCCAGCCGAAACCTGATACCGGCTGACGATCTGATCGGCCAAGAAGGACAGCGTAATCGCGTGGGGGAATGGCCCCTCGGCTTCCCAGAAGTCATCAGGCGCCACGCTACCGTCAAAGGCGCGATAGCCTTCGTGACGGCGGCTAATGCTGGTCGAGCGAATTGTCATTGTCTCGGTGCGGCCGTAGACCTCTAGTTCCTCATCTTCGAAAAACTTCTCGAAAACCACCGCTTTCCCATCAGCGCTGAACTGGCCACCCTCGCGAATCCGGTTATAGGTATCGAACGCTTCGGGATCGCTTGGCTCGCGCTTTATGTACTTCATGGCATAGGCATAATCCGGCTTCCAGAACACCAGCACATCCGATTTGCCGACAAGAAGAGAAGGAAGGGCATTCAAGTGCCAGAACGCAATGCGCCGGCCATTAATCGCCGGCACGGCAAGATCGTGAGCGACACCGACCAAGTCTATGATCCCGGGATAACGCCCAAGCACATCCCTGATCTTGTTGATGGCACGGTGGCGAGCCAATTGCGTCTCCCCCCCTGCGGGATGGATCACTAAATTATATACACCGACAAGTCTGTGCCGTTCGATCCAGCATAGTCCGCCCACGACAATCATGACGGCCAGACTGCCGGAAAGGCGCGCGCGCCATCCAGCCGCTGTGCCGTGTTCCATTCGAAAGACCGGCAACAAGCCGAGCATTGAAACCACCAGTACTGGCAGGAGATAAAGGATTGTGATTCCGTAATGCATAGGCTGCCATGTATAAAACAGGCAAAACGCCGCATAGGCCACGATAATTGCAAGGGACATAAAGAACAGTCGGCCGCGCTGCTCGCATTCAGCCCCCTGCGCCCGTCTCCCCCAAAGGAAGCCTGAGGTTACAAGCGCCAATGACAGTACGATCAGAAGAGCGCTAAAACTCACGTACCAAACTGAGAAGTACTTGATGCTGTTCTCCAGCGTCCAAGTAAAGTGCAGTTCCGGCCAGCCCGTCCGGGTGACCGCAGATTGCATATAGATCCCATCCAACGCATCCCGTAGCAGATCCGGATGAAGTACCCACGGGTTGAGGAGCAGCGCTATGGCGAGCGCGATAAGCGCTGCTTTCAACACGGTTTTCCAGTCAATATTACGCGGCCCAAGCCCCCAAAACACCAAGTACGCGACGCCGAACAGTGCTGCTAGTAACTTGATGGAGATGGCAGCCACGAACCATACGATTGACCAGTAAAAGTTTCGGTTAATTTGACCTTGCGCCCTCGCTAGCTGGTAAAAGGCCAGCGTCAGAAAAGCGCAGTACATCGTTTCTGGATGAATGTAGGTAGAGTTGATAAAAACGAGCTGTGTAAAAAAGCAAACAATGATGAGCACCACTATGCCTACAAACAGGTCAAAACGACGTTTAACTATCTCGCGAATAGCTGCATAGGCGAAGTAGAAACCTGCCAACGAAGAAATCAACGACAACAAACGAATAGAGACGACCATCCCTTGCTCGGAACCAAGCAGTTTGAAGGGAGCGGCCGTCATCGCGATGATCGCCCACCAAAAAGCTCCGTACCCAAAGTCGTTGAAGTGTTTGAAGTACTCTATGTCCAAGCTTGGTGCAAGCAATTGCTCGACCACACGCATGAAGGCCAATTCGTCTTCAGCGCGGATGGCTGTGAAAGCTATTTCTTCAGAATAGGGCCAGATATAAGGCAGGCAAGCAGCGCCAATAACTAGGAGGACAAGGCCGACGGCTATGTCGGCCAACGGGTGCGCCGACTCATCTTGGCATGAGGGGGGGGCGAATTTCTCCTTATTGCATTCAGCACGCCTCAAAAAAATCCCCTCACGGTTGGCAACACAGATAAGGCCTTGAGATTCCCGAATGTCATTTTAAATGCCGAACGTCGGTTCAGCCAAGTCTCAGGCCACGAAATGTAACGAGACCCGGATCGCCACAATTCGACAAGATGACTATTTTCAGATAGCGGGCCGTTACGGGTTTTGCAAATTTGATCTCCGACCATCCGTCTGGCGTGTTTGGCGAGCAGGCATCACCGGAAGTCGCTGCTTGCGACCAGGAATTGCCATCATTGCTGATTTCGACGTGTATTGACTTGGGGGCGCGAGTGGGATTTCCATCCTGCGGCAACAACCCCAGGAGCCGGACCTCCCGAGAGACCTGAAAGTCCACCATGACCCACTCCGGGAACTTGGGCGGATTCGACGAATGCCAGCCCGGCTGTGTTGCCGAAAGTAACCCTTCAGGGCCATATTTCTCCAGTTGTGAGCTTGCAGTGATCTTGGGCGTCGGCAGTTCGACGGCCTTGAGCGGTTTGGAGTCACCGCAGCCGGTTAGTGCGATGATGGTAGCAGTTATGGTCAATATTTTATAAAAGTGCATGATTTACTACCTTGTCAGTCGAAACAACAGTTGAAAGAAGGGACGGTAGAGCCGGGGGCTTACCTCTATAAGTTATGAAAGTGACTTTTCTATCCGGTCTGTCATCGACCAGAATTCAAGCATGTCATGAGGAAAGCGGCTGGCACGCTCAAATTGTTCCGCCATAAGTATGTAATTGTCGTACGCGGTTTTGTAAAGAAGCGCCCAGTTGCTCACAGACTTTTTGAGCTCATCCAGCCATCGTTGATCACTGATATCCAACTGATAGCAGCAGGCAGCAATTTGTGAGTCATCTTTAGTTCCGAGCGATACCGTAGCGCGACCGCAGCGCAATGCGGCTACGATACGCATCAGTGATAGCCAGCGCCACTCTTTTCGCTGCGGAATATTCAGTATCAGCTTTGCGGACCGGTTCATCGTATCCCGATTTTTTCGGGATACGAATCTATGTGGGCATGCTAACGAAAAATCATTCGCTTGCAACAAGGCAATACTACTGGCGCGATAGTCCGTGATAAACCCCGTGAACAGCAGATCGTTAGCTATTTGACTTGTCGTTTTAGTATTCTCGATTTGAACAGGATCAAATTTAGGGAATGGAATTGAGCGGACATCGACCCCTGGAAGCATTGCCGAGATATTCCGCAATTCAGGAAGATCGCCAAGAACGAAAAAACAACGAATAAACGGTAGACAATCAATAAGATTCCTTATCCTATTCACTTGTGTAGCCGGGTGCATGTAATCGTTATCGCTCCAAAGTGGTTCTCCATGTACAAATATTTGGCCGCTATCAAAATCCAAGTGTTCCGTCATTATAACGGCCACCCTTTTTCGAGCGGACAAACAGAATTTGGCTAGAACATCTCTTGTTTGTGTCGAAAAATTTTCAATCACCACATTTAGAGATGAATTACTTGGCTCTCTTCCAACAGATACCGAATATCCATTTTGTTTAAACGAGGAAACAAAAAACTCCACCTGGTCACTGATCCCATTGAAGGGGTGGTTATATATCCAGAGATGAATGCGCAGTTTCTTGGATGGGTGCATAGCATTAAACTCCGGCTCGGTCGTCTGTTGATTTCAGTCGAAAATCTACCGATTCCCGATCATTGGCGCTCCTGCTTATTGCATCTTGTACCTCGGAGAGCGAAGTACCTGAGAAAGATTGGCTGTAGCCTTTCGAAAGTAATTTGTCGTATTCAAAAGCTCCGTCACTTTGCAAAATTGCATGAAACTCACCCCCAACACTGATGATATTGAAGCCGAGGAATCCTTCCGTAACCAATTGAGGCGACATGCTATCGTCGTTATTTTGAGCAATTTGTAACTTTTGCTTTGTGGCGTTGTCGATTTTTTGAAGCACTTTGGCTGCTGTATTTCCTGAGTAGTTCGACGTATAACCGCCGCTGCGCGCCTTGTCTGGCAAAAAAGCGCCTTCGCTTTGCGGTATGGCATAGAATTTGTGAAAATAGCGAATAACGTTGTAGCCGGATACCCCATGAAGTACCAGTTCAACATCAGGCTCCGAATTTGAATTAATTAATTTGCGCGCCAGGTATTTACGATAACGTCGAATCCGCTTCAATATGCTTGCGGCAAAACTATGCAATTCCGGATAAGGTATCAGCGCGCTTGAAATGAGTCTGATCAACTGATGATTTGCATCGCCGCTATTCCCTCCCGTAAAAGAAAGGTATTTCCCTCCCAGTTCATCCAACGTATTTGCAAAGGTTGTTTCGGGGGCTCCTGGGGTGAAGTATCTGGCAAACACAGACCAGTCGTTCAGTTCCATACGAGGGTTGCCATGCGCGTGGATGAGCGCCCCACCCAACTCCCATACGACGCTCTGGCCGGTGTATATTTTTCGCACAGGTTGCGTCACGCTTTCGAAAACGCGAGCCCATCCATCATCCCTCAGAGTACAGTCCTGCAACGAGCAACCATATTTATTTGACATTGGATCAAGAGTTAAAGCCAATTTCTTGTGATTCTTATATAACTCAAACACAGCACTCCAGAAGTCCTGACTAAAAGATTCGCCCGAAAACTGTAGCCGTGCATGCGCCATAGTGTGATTGCGCATTTGTTCGTAGGCGCCAGCCGTATCCAACAATGAAAAAATCCTGTTGGTTATTTGTGCTACCAAGGAATCGTCCAAGTTCGGCGTTCTGCAATATCGATCAACCAGAATCCCGGTATTCTTATCTATGTGCCAGATGGCAGCTCGCACACCACGCAACATGATGCCGTGTTTCTCATCCTCTAAATAGACCGAAGTGCCAACAGTGTCCGTGACGACTGGTATCGTGCCTAAAGTCATAGCCTGCATAATGGACACCGAGTGCAGCGATGCGCTTGGCAACAAGAAAAAATGGGCACTGGCCATCAAAGCATTTATTTCGTGGTTGGCCAGGTAGTCTTCTGCCCAGATAATACTGCGTCCGGTTTCAGCCTTTATAAAAGATGCATCCACGCCGTAATCGAGCAAGCCTTCATCGCTGGGCTTGGCACAACGCAACATCAAGAGACCATCACGACCGTTGGTTATGAAATCCTTCCAGAAGCGCAGCACGATGTGCCCACCACGACGGAAGAAATTTGCCGGGTTCTGATTAGCAGAATTAACGAATAGGAATATCGGCCTGGAAAGTGAGGCCTTTTCTGGCGTATCTTGATCAATTATTGCTTTTAAACTCAAGCCGATTTTTGAGCTGAATAATTTTCGGTCGATTTCCGTATTTGCAAAAAATCGACTTAAGTTTGCGAGCGTTTCCGGGATGTGCGAGAAAACCCCCAGACACAATGGGTTTGCGAAAATTTTTCCGTAATGCTCCCGAAGCTTTTCGTGGTTCTTAAATTCGCCACTACCTTGCTGCGCGAATGGCAGAAATACCGGGGCAAACGATTCACAATGAAAAACAAATGGCCGTTTGAGCGATGGATAGGGGGCTGTGTGATGAAACTCGATATCCCCTGCCAACATGTCCGTAAGAACCTGATTTGGTGGCCAATAATATTCCTGATACGTTTTTTCAATAGATTGGCTACCAAGTTTTTTTAACTCACCATTCGCTTTGTTTGCCGCCCGCAACGCGATATCGCGAATCTCAATGTCCCGCGAGAATCGATTATGTAACTTGACGTTGTCCAAAGCATTAAATTCAACGCCAGGCGGCGCCTGATCAAATAGAGCACGATAAAGCGGATGAAATCCATTTAAGGGAATGTAATGACTCAGACCCCACGGTACAGTGACTAATAACTGCGAATTCATGTCTTCCTCCGGAACAAGCCAGACACGAACCGGCCGAGGCGCACAAAGGCATTGCCCTCCAATACGTCGATTCGATGCTCGAGATCGGCTTCTCGTTTTGCCTGTTCCACGCGCTCAAGCTCAAGCCGTTCGCTCGCCAGACCCTGCGCTTTGCGTAACTCTCCCAGTTGTGCGGACAACTCGGATGCCAAGCGCATTGCAGACGAAATTCCATCAATGTGGCTAATCAGGTCGTCGACGTCATGAGAGGCCAGAACATCCTCGAGCGCATGACGAGCCATCAAGGCCGAAATGTCGTGTGTCAAGTCGACCGGCCCGATCGACCGACGCAGCGCTAAGAAACGGCCTCGCCAAGCCACCAGGTTGTAACCCTTGTATTCTTCGAAGACACAAGGGGTATCGCATTCTTTCCAGTAAGCAAGGGTTTCGCTGCCAGCGGCGAGGACATTGCCGGCATCGGCAATCCGGGCGAGCTGCCGGTCATGCGCCTTACGCCCAATAAGCAGGATGGCCTTGAGCTCGGACAGCGTCGCTGCGACAGGCAGTCGTGCCAGCCGTTCCGCTGACAACCCGTTAATGGCGACAGCGCCTGCTGAGCGCGGAACGGCGTAAAACTGCTTCGCATAACGCACAAGGTTGCAACCCATAAAATCGGGCACGACCGTCATGGGCATCCGGTCGAAATCCTCGGACGCATAGCGCAAAGGGCGTGCAGCATGCTGCGCCGCCATTGCTGGTAGCAGATCCGCATCGGTTTTAGTGCTGTAACCGAAGGCAGTGACGATGTCGCCGCAGCGCTCGGCCAATTGCTTGCCCAGCGCGGGCGACAGCTGCGAGCGCCAGACACCGATCTTCCCTTCGCGGAAGGTGGCCGAGTCCTTGTTGAAAACCCTGGCCGCCACCTCGGCCACGCAGCCATCGACTTGCAGTTTGAGCAGGATTGACCAGATCAGCCGGTGCTGCGCCGCCGCCGACCCACCACCGGCAGCACCAACCAACTCCTCGAACGAAGCTGGAATGACGTTCGGGAAGGACAGCCAGGGCAGAAAGCCCCCTACCCTCTGCCGCAGAGACCCCAGCAACCATTCGTCGTCCATGAGGCGCTGCACGCGGCCGTCAAAGTCCAACCCATCCAGATAGCCGGCAAAGGCTGTCTTGCCGTCGCGATGGTAGTAATGGGCCTCCGACACCAAAATATCCAGCGGATGGCGGTAGGCAAACAACACGGGGGAGCGCGTGATCGGGTGATGCCGGTTGCCGAATGGTGCGCGACGCACTGTGTCGACGAAAAAATCGCGCGCGACCGTATGGGAATTACTGTATTCGACGCAATACCAGGTTTGTGGCTTGGGGAAATCCGGCAGCTCGACACCTGGTGCATAGCCCAGCGCCTGCGCAAGCTCGTAGACAAGATGCGTCCCGGCCTTGGGGATGGATACCACGAAAAGCGGCATGCGACTGAAATGCCGTGCCGTGACGGGAGCAATCACCCGGATATCGGTCAGATCGAGGCAATCCAGCAATTGCTCGCCCAGCCTGTCGCCATCCTGTTCGGTGAGGACCAGGAAGCGGGTCTGCCCCAAGGCGGCCGCTTTCGGCAGGTGGGGATGCGTATCGAGCGCCACACCCGATGCGGTAGCCTTCGCCGCGATCTCTGTCGCCAGTAGCCCCTCACCGACCAGCACGGCCGATACCGGTGCCGGCAAGCCGAGCAGGGCGTCGACAAAGGCTTGTGCTGACGGCTCGACGAACTGGAGCTTCTGCCCTTCGCTCATGCGTTCTCCAACATTGAAACCAGTTCCGGCAGGGAATTGGCGATGCCCGTGAAGGAAATTGCCGACAGATCTGGTTGGCTGAAGTCGACCGGCCCGAGCGACTGGGGAACCGCGTAGTATCGCCCGCGGAAATGCACGATGTTGGTCGTACCGCGACTCTCCGTCAGGACGGGCGAAGCGGGCTCAGCTACCTGCAACGCGCCGGTTTCGCTTGATGCCCGGAGCATCGCCTCCCGGAACACAGACAACCCCAGTTCATCATCGTAGAGGGCTGACATCGCTGACGAGAGCCGGTGCACCATGTCTTCATCGAAACAGTTCTGTTGCGCGGCCTCCAGCCATATCGGGAATGCCTCATTGAATTGCCCGCACGCCGCCTCAGCAACATCGGAGACTTCCATGACCAGCGCTTCGTTGCGGCAGGATGAGCGTTCAATACCAGTGTGAGTGCGCCAGGGGTACTGACGGAAGCCAAATCGCGAGAAGTCGATGTTGGACTTGTTGAAGGCGAACCCGAACAGGTCTTCGTCGCCATAATCGCGAAACACCTCACCACGCGCCAGCAAACCGCTGAGCGTTTGCTGAAACGGCGTGTAGCGGTTTTCGTCAAGCCGTGGGAAATCGCCATAGCCATAGCGACGGGAATAGGATTCCAAGCCATGGTCTCGCAAGATGTCGAGGTGTGTGTTGGTAATCCAGTCCTTCCAGCCTTCCGAAATGCCATGCCCTCGCCGCAGGTTGTGCTTGTGCGCACCCGTCAGGTTTACGTGGTCCAGCTTAGCCCATACGGCCTTGGCTTGCTCTGCAGAGAGTTCGCAACGCAGCGCCTGCGCAATACCCAGGATGGTGTCGACGGGGCGGTCGATCAGGTCTTCCCAGCGCATTAGGTAGTAATCTTGCTCATGCGCGGCGAATTCTTCTAGATAAGCCTTGAATGGCGGTAACAGGGCTTCAAAGAACTGAAGATCGCTCAGCTTGTACAGCGCGAGGCGCTGGCGCAGCGAATCATTGTCCTGCTCCGCCGGTATGAAGCGCTGGATGTATTCGCTCGCCAGCGCGTTAATGGAGAAACAGGCGGACGTTAAGGCACCAACGGGATGGCGCATTGAGGCAAAACGCAAGCCGTCAGGCGTAGTGAAGTGAATAGGCCAAGTCGCCGGGCTGGCATGAGAATGGGTGATCTCGTAGTATTCGAGTACTTCACGCGGATGCGCGGTGATTAACGTAAAGTCTCCATCACCACGCAAACCGATGTATTTGCGGAACCTGGCCATGCTGAAGTCCGGCCCGGCCAGCCATTTTGGCCCGCCTGTCAATTGCCGAAAATTGGCGTTGTAGATAAGTTCCTGCGACAAACCCCTCCGATCGAATACCGACTCAATACGCCGCGCAATCTGTGCGCCGGCCGTATCGCACAGGGCCTTAAGGCTACGCGTTCGCGTATCCTGCTTAACGCCGGTCAACTCAGCTATGACGCTAATCAGCAGCGTGAAGCCGCTGCGGGGGTATCCGATGACAAGCGGGCGATATGATGTCATAGCAAAACCGTCACAAACGCTTCGCCGACTCTACGATTGCCTTCAACGCGTTGTCATCCGAGTACTTTTCGGATAATTTCACCGATCTGCTCGACGAGAAATCTTCCAGATCGATTGCATTGCTCTTCAAGCAAAACTTGTAATAGTCGCAACGAGCACACTTCTCTCCGTTGTCTGCTATCTCCTGCCTGAGCTTGCGTGCTAAGTCGCCATGCCAGATGTCCTCTATCGAGGATTCAGCCAGATTCCCAACCGGAATGGTATTGCACAACAGAACATCTCCGTTAGAAGCAATTCTTGCGAAAACGAGAGGCGATATACAATCATCTCCCGGGCCGAAGCCGCCACCGAATTTCACCTGAAAGGTCTGTCGGTTCATAGGGATAACGATGGAGCCAGCATCGCTTGAGAAGATGCAGTCCCCGCTGGGCTCGCAAATTTCTTTCTGTCTGAAAGACTTAGAAGCATAGTATGGACTTCTCACAGAAATTCGGAGTTGCTCGCTGACAACCACGCGGGCAATCTCATCGAGCAAATCAAAGTACCGTCCCCTAACTGGCCAGAGGCTCTCACCGAGCAAAGCTGCGTCATCCCCCCTGAGAACGCAGGAAATTAACCGAATCTGGTCAACACCAATATCGTCCCAGAAACGCACCGCATCAAGCATTTCGGACATGGACGATCGAAGGACAGTGAAATTGATTGCCAGCAGCCCCCCAACGCCATCGAGAGATCTGCGCAACAGACGCACACCCTTTACGACCTCCTCGTGCTTAGCACCGCGCCGTATGCGCTCATAGGTTTCCTTCTTGATACCATCAAACGACACAGTAACGATTTCCGTGCGCAGTCTGGTCAGTCGCTCCGCAAATGATGGAGTCACTTTGGTTCCGTTGGTGATCAGTTCGAGTCTGTGATCGCCCAACTCGATGAAGTCGAGTATTTCATCGAAGGAGGGATGAATCGTGGGCTCGAACGAAGAACCCACGATGAAGTAGCAACCTCTGAGCGATCGCAGGTTTTCCAGGAGGGCAATATCCAGCAGCTTCCTTTTCTCTGCTGGCATGTATGAAACATGACACATCCTGCATCGCAGATTGCAATGCTCAGTTGGCTCTATCTCAATCACTACCGGGAGATTCACTTGCGTGCTACACATATTTTCCCTCGTCACTGATAGAACCAATCTCCTCTAGGCTCATTGCGAGGTCCACCAACCCCTCTATCCACGGGGTGCTCGTCACCCGGAACACGGCAACGCTGCGGCGAGCATCGTGCCGGATGATCTTTCCCTCGACGGATTCCGTCAGCCCGAAGTGCAGGAAATATTCGCCTTCTGCGAGGATAGCACTGATGCCTATTTTGTAAAAATGAATGCTTCCCGGTTGAACAAGCTGCAATTCAACGGAAAGAAGCCCTGCGTTCCCGGAACAGACCATCTGGCCCGTATGCGTAAATACGCCAACTCCCACTGACGGCCACTTTATGCCACTAAGCCCGAGCACTTTGATATACACATAAAATCGGGTCCCAGAAGGGATGGATACGAAGTCCTCATCATCACCATTCACAAGCAGGTAGTCGACGATTGCGCCACCACCATCACCAAATCTCAATTCGTATTTATTGTAGCTTCGCCGATCCTTGCACCGGTCCTGATCCGAATCCAAAGAAAAAAAGCTTCGAAGAAGCTCGCGCCCCGGGCCGTTCATGCCAGATTGCGTTTTGACAGCGGGCGAGACGCCCCCCCCCTTCACCGAACCAGATGACGCGGCCACAGATCTCGCCAAGGAATCAGAACGTGTCCTTGCTTGATCGATCACGACGTTTTTTCGTGGAAACAACAAGGACTCATACAAGCTTACCGCCTCCTGCGGATCGCCGGTAAACGCAACTTGTGCGCCTTCAAGGACCAGCGCCCTGCTGCAAAACTGCTCGACGCGCGCCGTTTCGTGCGTGACCAATACAATCGTTTTGCGTGCCTCGCGGAACTCGTTCAGCTTTCTGAAGCACTTCTCCTGAAACTTAATGTCTCCGACACTAAGCGCCTCATCCACAATTAGAATTTCTGGATCGACGTGAATCGCTGATGCGAATGCTGTCCGCACAAACATGCCAGAAGAATAGGTCTTGACGGGCTGATCGAAGAACTCGCCGATATCCGCAAACGCCTCGACCTGATCCATGCGCTCCAGCATCTGCCGTCGCGAAAACCCGTGAATCGCGCCATTGAGGATTACATTCTCACGTCCAGTGAACTCCGAGTTAAAACCGGCTCCCAGTTCAAGTAGAGCAGATATGCGACCATTAGCCACGACCTTTCCGGCAGTCTCCTGCATTACGCCGCAGATGATCTGCAACAGGGTGGATTTGCCTGAACCGTTGCGTCCGAGAATGCCGACAATCTCACCACGGCCAACCTCAAAACTCACATCACGCAGCGCCCAGAACTCCTTGTGATACTGCTTGCGGAATGGGTGCAATGCTTCCGCAAGGCGTTCTCTTGAGGTAGAAAACAGCCGGAATTTCTTGGACACATTGCGTACAGAAATCGCAATTTCAGAATTCATTTCTGCAGACAAAATCATCTTAGTGCTAACAAGGCAATGTGCTTGGAACCAGTCTTCAGTTCCTCGTCCAATGTCCTTGGTGCGTTGGCGTCAAGGGAGTACGGCAAAAATTGGGGAAGCCAGGTGTTGCGATGTTCAATTTCCGTGACCGATTTGAAACCCATGAGCCTCATGCTTTCCTTAAACATCCCACGACTAATGCGCGTATTGTCATTAAAGCCGTGAGGAAATGACGTCAACCTGGAAAGTTCCGGATGGGGAGGCTTATGCGAAATTATCAGCTGTTCGGTATCGAGTATCTGCCCCCAGAATAAAATTGCTCGCCTAGCCATTTTCCCAACGGCAGCCAGAAAAGGAAGGGGGTCTGGCAAATGACACATAATTGCCGATGCTACGACCACGTCAAACTCATCTTGAACAGGCATTTCATGTCTTTGGGAGTCATACACCAGATGTATGAATCTGGCTTTTGTGTTTAGGGCTTTATTAAGAATCGAAAAAGATTTGGAATAGTCAGCCATATCCATTCCTGCTCCTTTCAGCCCCCTCAATTCCGCACCGACCGGAAAATAGCCGTTGTTGCATGCCACATCAAACAGGGAACCGCCTGGAAAGCGAAGAGCTACTTCGTCCAGGATATCGTCGTACATGGCGCGCAATCGGGCATTCGAATCAACAATTCGGCTCCAATCGTGTTCAGTATTGTCTGAACGATTGAAAACAAGAGAGGGCTTTGTCCGTGGATCATCACTGTACGCCCAGGAGTACGCCGCTCCTGTCTGAATATTCTCGGACAGGATAAATGGTTGATAATCGAGCACCTTTGCAGCAAGGCTTACTTCCTCGCTATTTAGCAAAGCGGATAGATTCACTATGAATACCCCCTAAAAGACAATAATCCCTCAACGTCATCAACGTCAGCGTTATATAACGTCGGCAAATTCCGGCTTGAGACGCCGAAATACTGTGGCACCCAATACCAAAAAAACCAAGGCTATGCACCAGAAGTAGATCGTCTCTGACGTATCAGGCCATCTAGGCTGGGAATAGATCAGCATGCCTCTGTATCCATCAACGACGTAATGCATCGGGTTCCATGCAAACACCCAATGATATTCCTTAGGCATAAGAGCAGGATCCCAGACTATTGGGGTCAGCCAGAACCACAGATTCATAACCATCGTGAGCGCCTGGGCGATGTCCCGGTAAAACACCTGAAGGGCGGCTAACATCCACCCCAAACCAAGCACGAGCGTGCAGGTGCAGATCAGGTAGTAGAGGACCAAGATACGCTCTATCCGAAACGACACGTCGAAGAACACGAGCATTGCGATCAGAACAAGCATGAAGATCGCATGCGGAATCAACCCGGAGGTCACATGCACCAACGGCAGAACCTCGGTCGGAAAGACTGTTTTCTTGACCAAGTGCGCGTTGCTCGTGATCGAATTCGTAATAGCCAGCAGGGTTTCGTTAAAGAAAAGCCACGGGACCAGCCCGCAAACAAACCAGAGAATGAATGGCACGTTGCTCGGTCCTTGTGCTCTGAAGCCAACGGCAAAAACAAAATAAAAAACAGCAACGATCGCCACGGGATGAGCGAATGCCCACAATGCTCCTCCTAAAGTGCCGGCATATCTGACCCTCAGGTCTCGCAATGCCAAGGCAAATATCATCGAGCGATGCCCACGCACCTGTCGGAAGAACTGGATAAATGCGAGCATGACCAACTTTCCTAAGTTTCGAATGAAACCTTAATTTACTTCCGTTGGGGGTAAATACCGCGCTTGCAGCCTTCGGTACTCGTCCAAAATATACTGGTTTATCTTTGTTAGCATCGAATAGGTGATTTGCGCGTTCCTGCGCCGCCTTCCCCATGCGCGCTCTGAACGCCTCGTCGCTCAGCATCCTGGACAAGGCCTCTGCCAGCGCATCAACATCGCGCGGCGGCACAAGAATTCCCGTTTCCCCATCCGCGACGGAGTCCACCAACCCGACAATTTGGGTGCCAACCGTGGGGGCGCCCATCGCCGCGGCTTCAATCACGACGTTGCCAAAACCTTCGCGATTGTTGCCAGCCTGTTTTTGCATTAACAGGTTGCTGAAAAAACATCGTCACCCCGGCGAAAGTCGGGGTCCAGAATATTATAATGATTGAAATCAGTAATATGCTGGATTCCGGCTTGCGCCGGAATGTCGGATTCGGGTGTTTTTCTGACTTTTTCAGCAACCAGTTAATCCGGATTGCATTCCATATCCTTGCAGGACCATATCCCAACGCAGCAATCCTACGACCAGCACCAAATCGATAAATCTATCCATCCCGGCCACCAGCAACTTGCTCATGTCGGCGCTGCCTTATATAGAGCCAATATTTGGTTGTTTACCTGTTCGATCGAAAATTCTGTCTCGGCGGTTTTTTGCCTTGTTTTCCCATGCGCTGAGGTCAGTGCTTCACGTCATGCAAACGCTGCGCGGATAATGACAGGCCATCCAGGATGGTTTCCCCTACGCTTTCCGGAAAATCCGACGGCAAGCTTGCCATAACATCCTGAATAACCTTGGGCGTGGCTTCGGCCATGCTCCGGACAATACTTGCGCTACTCTCTCCCAAACCGCAATGGGTTCCCGTCTGAATGAAATGCCTTGGGGAAATCTCTTCCCATTGGTAATGACGATTTTTTCCGAACACCGCCATCGCCATTCTGACCTTGTTTGGAGACAACTTATTCGGTCCGTGGCCCAATACCGGGTAAGCAGATAGCACATCATAGCGAGGAGTCATCCGATAACTTCCGCCAGCCTCAATGAACAGGCTGAAATTCTTGGCGTGTCCATCGATCCCGCACAATAGC
>MEWP01000137.1 GCA_001775395.1 candidate division Zixibacteria bacterium RBG_16_53_22
AGCAAGTCAATTGCCACCAAAGTAATCGAGCGATGGCCGGATATCCGCCTCCATCTCCGAGTCCATTAAGGTGCCCGGAGAAAACGGGATATTAGATAATCGCACTTAGCAGAATATAAGCCCCTATCCCGAACAATCCCGCGCCGGGGAATGTAAAGACCCAGGCTAACAATATATTCGTCATAACCGGCCAACGAACATTGCTCAGCCGATGCGCCACCGCGGTGCCGGCAATGGAGCTGGTGGCTATTTGCGTGGTCGAGATAGGCGCACCCACCAGCGAGGCCACCAGAATCGAGGTCCCTGCCGCGGCCTCGGCCGCCGCCCCGTCGATCGGCTCGTGCAAGTCGGTCATCTTCTTGCCCATTGTCCTGATGATCCGCCAACCGCCCACGGAGGTCCCCAGGCCGATCATGAACGCCGAGGCCACCCGCACCCACAGCGGCACGTGGAATTCCTTGAGCACCCCCGCCGAGAGCAACGCTACAGTGATCACACCCATGGCGTTCTGGGCGTCGTTCATGCCATGCGCAAGCGCCACGAACGAGGCCGTCAGCACCTGAAGTTTCTTGAACACCCATGCCGTTTTTCGGTAGTTGGCTTTCCAGACCGCCCAGCTGAATATCGCCATCAGGGCGATCCCCAGCAGGGTTCCGAAAATCGGTGAGATAAACATGAAGATGAGGACTTTCTTGATACCGGTCCAGACGAGGACGTCGAAATTAAAATTGTTGGCGAACAGACCAACGCCGATCAGACCCCCAACCAGGGCATGAGTCGAACTCGACGGCAGGCCGAAATACCAGGTGAAATATCCCCACAAGACCGCGCCCAGCACGGCGGCCAGCAGCATCGGCATGGTGATGAAATTGCTGTCGACTACCCCCTTGCCAATCGTGTAGGCTACCGCCGTATGCAGCAGCCCGCCCACGAAATTGAGTGTCCGCGCGAGAATTATGGCATTACGAGGCGAGAGGGCATGGGTCGCGATAGTGGTGGCGATGGCATTGGCGGCGTCGTGGAAGCCGTTGACGAAATCGTACATCAGCGCCGCGCCGATGATGGCGATGAGGAGAATCTGGTCAGACATTCCTGGCCACCATCCTCTTCAGGGTGGCGGTCACATCGGAACAGGCGTCAATGGCGCGTTCGAGCTCGGCGTAGACCTGGCGCAGGATGAAAAACACCGCCGTATGCCTGGTATATTCGGCATTGCCGACTATCAAAGGCACGATCTGCTCCGGTGACGGCGATGTCGGCAGAGCCTTGATCCTTTCCTCGAGTTCCTCTCGGTCCTGGCGAATTTCCTGGAAACGGCGGCGCAACCCCTCGTGGTAGATGACATCGGCCCTGGTCTCGAGCTGGTCGACCGCCCGGAAGAAAGGATCGAGGTTGCGGTTGCGCGCCAGCGATTCCACCGCCTTGGCGATCTCGCGGCAGGCCTCGTTTATGATCGGGGCCAATTCCCGCATCTCCTTGTCGCTCGAGGGGAAATCGTAGACCACGTAACGGTTGGCGGCGTGGCCGATATATTTGATAATCCTGACCAGCTCCTCGATGAACTGGCTGATTTCGGCCCGGTCGAACGGCGGCTGCTGGGCCCGCTGCAGGAGGGCCTCGATCGATTCGGCTATCCGGTTGCAGCGCGTCAAGGCGTTCGAAATTCGAACCTCAACCTCCGCCCGATCGGCAATGAACGATTCGAACAATAGGATGAGCAGTTCGCTGGACTCGACGATGGTCGATGTCAATTCGTTGAAAAGAACGTAGAATTCCTTATCCCTCGGCGGGAGTAACCGCACCCCTTTTATTTTCTTCAGATAGTCGATCAAGGTCATCGATTCTATATCTCCCTCGCATGTTTCACGTGAGGCCGCCCCTGGTGGTTTTCTTCGTGGCCCATTGTAAGATATTTTAGCGCGCGTTTCAACCGATAACCTTGCCGCGCACCTCTTATGATAAAAATAGACTTGACAACCGCTTAATCGGCCATTATCCTGACAGATGGCAGACATTTCAGGAGGTCTGAGAGTACAAACCACTCATAACTGTTGGTTCGAGTAATTTGCCGCTTTTCGGGCGGCGCCTGAAAACAAAACGCCTCTTTCGCGGGGGCCTCGAGAAACCTCGGCCTCCAAGGAGGATGAAATGAATCTTTCATCTCGCGCCCGTCGTCTGCCCATACGGGTCCTGGGACCGCTAATCATAATGACTGTTCTAATTGTGTATAGCCAGGTTTCGGCCCAGGAGCCGATACGGGTGGCCCTCGGCAACCCTGACTGCACGACGTTCGATGTGCCCGCCCAGGGCGACGTTGCATTCCCCGTGTGGGTCGATTTTCCATATCCGGTCGGAGCCGGCTCAATGGTGTTTATCATTGTCGATTCCGTGGTGACCGAATGGCTGGGAGTCAACTTTCTCCTTCCCTGGGATTACCAGTATAACATCAACAGCGGCACCTTGAGCTTGTCTTTCGCCATCACCGAGTATTACCCCCACCCCCCCCCCCCCTTTCGGCTGGCCGACCTCATATTCGCAATCGATGCCAGCCTGCCGTATTACGGCGATACGATACAGGTGATAACCGTGAGCAACTTAGGCTTCTCCGATACGACAGGTTATATACTGTTCCCTGATTCCCATTGTGTCTCCCCCCTCTGTATCGAGTGCCAGACCTCGGTGGACGACCCAATTCATCTGCCGGAGCAAATTACCTGTTCTGCCTACCCCAATCCATTCAATTCCTCGGTGGCCATAAACCTTAGCTTGCCACGGGAAGGTTATTTGAATCTTTCAATCTATGATATCGCCGGACGGGTTGTCAGGTGCCTATATGATGGCAGGATGTCGGGCAGCGTAAATATTCTATGGGATGGGGCAGACGAATCCGGCCGCCAGGTTTCTTCGGGGATTTATTTTTATGAAATTGAATATGATGGACTGAAGTTTGGTTCGAAAACTACACTTCTAAAGTGAGTGCCCGTGGAGGTTGAGTAACATGAAGACGCACAAAATAATCTTGGCAATTTGCATCATGGCGAGTATTGCCCAAGCCCAGGATCTCCGCCAGCCGGATTCACTGATCATTGGAAACCTAGACAGAACACCTGTTGTCACCGGCCTCGGCGCGCAGATCGTGGTCCCGGTGTGGATTAAGATGGACGATACTGTTGCATACATGATCATGCCGGTCGCCAGCAACAACGAGTTCATCGCCTCCCGCGACAGCGGGCTATTTTACGCCCCCTTCAGCCAATGGCCGGAGATAAATTTCTATCCCCCCGATACCGCCAACCCGGTATCGGGATTTACCAATCAGTGCCTGACCGCATTTAATCCGTTATGGAACCCTCCCATCCCCCCGGGCGAATTCATGAATCAATGGGTACATGTGGCCGATTTTCTCATGACAACGACAACCGACTCGGCCGCCCTGGGCTCCCTGACCTATCTCTCGGAGGGTCATAGCTTCTACGATGGCGTGCGCTTCCAGACCCTTCATGGCCAAGTCGTGTTTACCCCAGCCATAGTCTGGGGGGGTATACTGATCGGTCAGGTAAACGACATTCTCATCGTCGGCAACTTGGACCGCTCCCCGATGGTGGTTAGCCCCGGCCAGCAGGTGACCGTGCCGGTCTGGTTCTGGTCAAATCCTGTAAATATCGACTCGCTGACATTCGCCCACATTCCTGTGGCAAGCGACAATGCCTTCGTGATCAGCCGCAACGGCGGTAATCTCGGTTGGCCGCTTTCGGAATGGGACGATGCTTCGTTTTTATTCCCAAACGCTGATTGTAATGAAGCGGGTTTTACCAATCAGGGCATTTTGGGATTTGCCTGCTTGACAGATACATGCAACGATAATGTCTGGCTTTATACTGACGGAGAGTATTGGCATATTGCCGATTTCAATTTGACCATTCGCAGCGATACCCTGCTTATCGGAGATACCACGCGCTTGATCGAGGGGTGTGATCCGGCCAACGCGGGCATGATGTTTACATGCTCAAATGATATGAGCGCGCATATTCCCCACGCCTTTTTCAACCTCCTGCAGATCGAACGACTGTCCGGCGACGCCAACTTCTCGGGGGCTGTCAACGGTATCGACGTTACCTACATGGTGGCCTACCTTAAGGGATTCGGCCCGGCGCCCGTGCCTTACCTTGCAGGCGACGCTAATGGCGACTGCAACGTCAACGGCATCGACGTTGTCTACCTGGTGGTCTATCTCAGGGGTATCGGCGCGCCGCCAATACGGGCAGATTGCGCTCAGTAACAGCCACCTGGGTAACTAAAGTCCATTTTCATCCAGCATATGCGATTTAGCTGGGGGCCCGGAACCAGCAATTCCGACAATCTGTTTTTATTTTCATACACGCCCTGCCCTGCAGTCATTAGTCAGAGGATGTTAGGTGTCTAAAATCATCGCCGCCGCAATAGCCGTTCCGCCCCACGATATCCCGCAAGAAATCGCCGTCGATTTCGCGCGAAGGCACTTTGGCCCGCACTTCGCCGACATCGAGCGGCTTCTCCCGATATTCCCGGCCTCGCGCATCAAAAACCGGCAGTTTTGCATGCCGCCGACGTGGTATGCCTCGCCCAGATCATTCAAGGATAAGAACGATGCCTTTATCGAGTGGGCCTGCCGCCTTGGCGCGGAGGCCTCCCGGCGCTGCCTCGACCGAGCCGATTTGGTGGCCTCTGACATAGATCATATCATCTTCGTCTCAACGACCGGTTTGGCTACACCATCCATAGACGCCCGTCTTTTGAATATCCTCGGATTTCGCAGTGATATCAAGCGCACGCCGATCTGGGGCCTGGGTTGTGTCGGCGGGGCCATGGGCCTTTCCCGGGCTTCGGAATTGATAGCGGCCGAACCGGAGGCGAAGGTTCTTCTCGTGGCGGTCGAACTCTGCGGGCTGACATTCCAGTTTGATGACTGGGGCAAGAGCAACCTCGTGGCCACAGCGCTGTTCGGCGATGGCGCCGCCGCTGTCATTCTCTCTGGGGAGGGCGACGGACCGGAGATACTCGGCACACAAAGCACCACCTGGCCCGACTCGCTCGACGTTATGGGCTGGAATATCCTGAATGAGGGGATGCAGGTGGTCTTTGCCCGGGCGATTCCAACCATTGTCAGGGAGCGCGCCAGGCGAAACTTCAATGATTTTCTCGCATCCCACAATGTAAGTCTCGCTGATATAACCCATTTCCTGATACATCCCGGAGGGGCCAAGGTAATCGAGGCTTACAAGGAAGCGCTATGTCTTGACTCCGACCGGCTAAAATTATCAGAGGAAGTCCTCAGGGATCATGGCAATATGTCCTCGGCGACAGTGCTATATATCCTGGAGCGTTTCCTGCGTGAAAAGAATAATGGGGACAAGTCGCTGGGTCTGATATCGGCCCTGGGGCCGGGCTTCTCGTCGGAACTTATCCTGTTCAAGTCGTAAGAGCGGGGATTGATTTTTTCCGGGCCGGCGGCTGCCGACACCGCTTTCGGCCACGGACCGGTGAGTTTGGAATATGCACAAGCCATATCGGGCCCGATGCTGTCTGGCGGGAGCCCGCAGTATCACTAAACATCTAATCACGGGGGTATTATGAGAGCGGATGTCGCAAAGAATCTAACGGTGAAGGCGATCATGCCGGCCAATGACACTAAGTTTTCGATTGCGTACCCGCAATTATATTGTCCGGGATGCGGCTCGTATGAAATAGGTCTGAGACAATTCCAGGGCACCGAGGCGATTTGGGGATGTCGCGATTGTACCGCCAATTTCGCGCTTGATTTCCCGAGACGGCGCAGATTTTGAAATTTATCCCATATGATAACTAACCGCCCCGGCCGCAGACACGACGGGGCGGTTATATTTTTTATCTCGACCTTATTGTACGACGATGGCAACAGCCTGCGCGGATGGCTCGGATTTGGGTCCCCAGGGGACCTGGACAAGGGCCCCCACGCCTGTCAGCAGGGCCACGAAAATTATGAGGTAACCGAGGATCGGAATCAGCGAGAGAAGCAGAAGTATGCTCATACCTATGGTATAGCAGAGATACCCCGGCGTGCCTTTAGCCCCGCGGCTAAAGAGCATGCAGACTCTGCGTCCTGCATAGAGACTGACATATACCCCGCCCGCGAAAACAGCTACACCAAAAAGCATGGAAAGGGCCATGGCCAGGGGGGCCAGTAGAATGGTAAAGAAAAGCACTATCGCAATAATCGGAACCAGCATGAAGACGATAAAACCCAGCCCCATGCTGGGGAAAAAGCGCTGTCCGAGAATAGCCTCTGCGGCCAGGGCCTTGGGTTTTGTGGCCAATATGGTCAGGTTGCCGGCGGTAACAAGAATGAACCAGAATGTGATGGTGACCAGCCAGGTCGGAAAGGGAATGATGATGAAGGCCAATACCAGAATCGAGGAAACTATATTCCAGACGAGATATCCCTTGACCGAGGCGATCCAGGTCAGGGTCGACCAGAAGCCGCCCCGCTCCGCTTCCTGTTTCTTTTCCTCCTCCGGCTTTTGCCAATTGACCTGGCCTTTGACTGTCACGCCGCTGCTGACATTGGCGCGGTTTGGCGAATCGTAATTCAGATCGCCGCCGATAACTGTGTTTGGATTTATGGTCAGTGAATCGCCGGCGAATATCAGGTTGCCGCCGATATTCCCGGAGACCACCGCCGAATGCGCCCTGATCTTCAGATTTCCGTCGACCGAACCCTGATAGGCGATGTTCGCCCCCCAGAGGTCCGCGTCCCGCATGATCCTGGCATCCGGCCCGATATTGATCTCCTGCCCGTAAAGCAAGAGGAACCTGTCGACTCGGGAGTTGCACGATATCCGTCTGCCGAACGCTCGGAAACTGCCCATGACCGGCTCGAGATTCTGCAGCGATTGGGCGAACGCGGAGAAGTTTCCGAATATGGTATCGGTCTGAACCATCTCATAGGCCAACAGGCAGGTGAGATCCCCGTAAACGCGGCTGTCGAATTTGATTTTGAACCCCGAAATGAAGATGTCGTCGTTGTACATGGTATCTATCTGGGAGGCCTCTTTCTCGAAATTGATGAACTTGGTGGCCAGGGCCGGTTCGACCGCCATGCACAATATTGCCAGCGCTGCTATTGTCAGATTCCTCATGATTTCCCTCTTAATTTACGAATAGCCAGGATTAATTGTTACCAGATTTGTTCCCCGCCTGTCAAGAGATTACTTGCACAATCTGGTCGCCGGTGATATTTTCGTCGCATGCCCAACGACAATAAAGGCAGGATCAGGCCCCCAATCGACCGATACCCCTGGCGGATTATCTTCATCAGGTGGGCTCTTCTAACAATCGAGGCCTCGATCGGCCTTTATTTCGTCATGGGGGTTCGCATGGAGCTGGGCGTAATGTTTCTGGCTTACGGGGTGGTCTGCCTTTTTCTGCTCTTGCCTCTTATCAGATGTGTCCGCTGCAGCTATTACGGCAGGCGATGCAATTTCGGTTGGGGGGTGTGGGTCTCGAAAGTTTTCTCGCGGGATGAGACTCATTCGCAATCGGCATTCTACGGATACACAATCCTGTTCTGGCCGCTGAGGCTATTCCCGCTTCTCCTCGGCTTCGCGAAATTCCTGAACGGGCTGATCGCGGTTTTCGCCGGCCAATTCGAGCAATTCCGACTCATGCCCCATGGATTGTACCTGATCTATCTTACAACCCTCTGGCTGCATCGACGATTCTACCGTGCCGCCTCCTGTTCCCGGTGCCACGAACAGCTATCATGCCCGGTCTATAACAGCCGGGTTATGCTAACTCAAGGCGAGATTTCAGGCCGTATTCACCGACCCCAACCCTGAGAAAGCATCCATAATCAATGCCGATTTTTCCGGGCCCGGCGCTTTCAAGTCCCCAGTCAATCTACCGATAAGTCTTATAGGCACTTAAGGGAATTACCCGGGGCTCCGGGGGTACCCGCGTTTGCCGCGTAAAGTTAAATCGCCCGTTGACCCTGAGGCCTTTTGAACGGTGGGGATATGCCAGTGAATCTGAATCAAACCAAGATCCGATACGACGGCACTGAAAAACTCAACATCGCCACGGAACTGAAGAAATTTTCGACCAGCACCGCCATCCCTGACATCGTCGGCGGGCATGGGGCCTCGCACGCCCTGGGCAGCGAGGACCTGCAGGTGCTCTACGAGGTCTCCAAGGCCGTAAACTCCACACTGATCCTCGATGAAATCTTGAACATAGTCATGAAGAAATCGATCGAGCTGCTCAAGGCCGAACGCGGTTTTCTGATGCTCCTCGACTCCGACGGCAAGCTGCAATTCAAAACCGCCCACAACATCAGAAAAGCCGAGCTCGATAAAAACGATCTCCAGGTATCCACTACCATCGCCGAGGGCGTTGTCAGGACGGGCCGTTCGGTCTATACCTCCGACGCCTTAAATGACGGGCGGTTCGCGGAGAAGCAATCGGTCCTTCAGATGAATATCCGCTCTGCCATGTGCGTGCCGCTCAAGATTAAGGACCACCTCATCGGCGTGGTTTACCTCGACAATTCATCGAAGGCCAACATTTTCCTGCAGTCCGACCTCTATCTATTCGAGCTCTTCGCCGATCAGGCGGCCCTGGCCATACAGAATGCCCAGCTCTACACCGAGCTTTTCAATCTCCAGCGTTTTCAGGAGGCCATACTCGACAAGACTCCGGTGGGGCTGATCGTGGTCGAGGAAAACGGCAATCTGAGGTCTTTCAACGCCGCCGCCATCGCGCTTTTCGAAAAGGCCGCCCTTTTCGATAGCCGTGAGGGCGCCTCGCTGGTCGGGCAAAACCTGCTGGAGCTTCTGCCGGAAAACGAACGCGAGTTTTGGCGGGAGAACATTGCCGGGTCAAGAGGGTCGGCTGTCGAAATCGAATCTTACAGCCTCCGGGCCAAGAATCAGGATATCGTCTTCCGCCTGCGCTTCTCGCCATTCGAGTACATGGATAATGAGGCCAGCGGACGCATCATAGTGGCCGAGGATATCACCGACAAGATCACACTGGAACAATATCTGATTCTCTCCGAGAAAATGATCGCCAAGGGTGAAATGGCCGCCGCCATCGGGCATGAGCTGAATAACTACCTGGCCACCATTTCGTCGAACGCCCAGCTCCTGTCGCTGAATATCGCCAATCAGCAGTTCGAGAAGGTCGCCCCCAAGGTCGAGACGATTGTCGGCAATATCGACAAGATGAAACGTTTCACCGCCGGCCTGATGGATTTCTCCAGCCTCGAAACCAAGAAAGTAAGGCACGACGTGCCGCGCCTCATAGATGATGTCATTTTCTTTATCAGGCCCCAGCAGAAATTCCGGGGCATAAAGATCGACCTCGACATAGGGCCCGGCATTCCCAAGGCGGAGATCGATGTCGGTCAGATACATCAGGTGCTCTTGAATCTCTTGATCAACTCCGCCGACGCCATACAGGAAGGCGGCATCAAGCAGGGCAAGATCACGATTTCCTGCCGTTATCGCGAGGATCGAATCGTCATCAGCGTGGCGGATAATGGGCCGGGGGTGCCGACCGATTTGCTGGCCAGAATTTTCGAGCCGTATGTCACTACCAAGAAGGCCGGGCATGGGCTTGGCCTTTCGACAAGTTACAGGATAATCGCAAATCACCAGGGAAAGCTGACCGCAGCCAACAGCCCCGATAGTGGGGCAGTATTTGTCCTTGAATTGCCTGTCAAATAAAGACCAGAAGTTCAGCCTGATCCACGGGCGATACCTTCCCCGGCGCCAGATAGGCCGGGGCGGCATCGCCCGAATTCTTCTCTGCCAGGATACTATCGCGGGAGGGCAGGTCGCCGTGAAAATCCCGCTGGACAACCCGCCCGAATCGGCCGAGGCGGTCAGAGCCGAATTCGCATTCGCCATGACACATCGCCACCCCTCGCTTATCAATCCCGTTTCCCTGGTTTATGAGAATGACCTGCCCACGATGGTTATGCCTTATGTCGATGGGGAAACAGCGGCCCCCGATAGCGAAGGCGCCTCATTCTTTGGGGCGCATCCCCGATCTCAGCCGGGCCCGGTAATAGCCGCCATCCTCGAAGCGGCCGCGTTCATTCATTATTCAAATTACATTTATAACGATTTCAAGCCATCGAATTTCATTTTCCAGGGAGAACGGTCGAGCGGCGATACGGCAACGCTCAGGCCCCGCCTCCTCGATTTTAATCTCGTATCTCGGGCGGGTGAGGCGCTCGTCAGAAAAGGCACAATCGAATATGTGGCGCCGGAGATTCTCCTCGGCCGGCCGGCCACGGCGCTTTCCGATTGTTATTCAATTGGGGCAACAATATACGAGCTATTGGCCGGACGACCGCCATTCGTCTCGGACGATGGCCCCACATTAATCAAACTGATCACCGAAAAAGGCATGATAGATTTCGGGCCTGTACCCGAGATATTCAGAAATGGCTTGAAATCAATGTTGTCACGCCGGCCGGAAGAAAGACCGGCTAACATGCTTCTGGCGGCCCGCGCTTTCGGGGTGGAAGAGACATTTACCGGGATGCTTACCGGAAATTTTGGCCGCTACATTTCGGCCGGCGAACCACCCTTCGCCGCAGAGTTGAAAAAAGCGGTCGCCGGATACATAGGCGGACGTCCCGAAAAGGCGCTTCAGATTCGAGGGCTCTCGGCAAATTCCGGCGAACTCGATTTCCTCGCGGTCCATCTGGCCATATCCGGCTGGAGCGTCGAGCGGATAAGCGCCGGCAGTGGCGACGAAGCCGCCGCCGGAACACTCGATCTCGTTCTCTCGGAGGAATGCCCCGGCTCCCACTGCCGCAGCGTGGTGCTGATAGAAGATTTTGACGGCCTTTCGCCGGGAAATCGTCAAAAGCTGCGAGGCTTGCTCCGGCCCTCGAAATGGCATCCGGTTATCATCAGCGCCAGACGCTGGAAGCAACTTGATTTTCCCGGCCAGATTTTCGATCCCGTCGATGAGTGCTCGCACCTTGCGGCTACAGATGAGATCTTGAAAGCTTTCCTTAAGAAAGAGCCCGGTTTCGAATACCTGAAATTCGCCGCCGCCACCGGGGGGGAACCCGAACAAATCTACTGTCTGCTGCGGGCCGGGGCCACGACCGGGCAATTTGGTATTTTCGATAAGACGCTCGATGCCGAGACCGGTCCCTGGATCATGCCGGAAGTAGAGGAAATCCTGGCCGGGGCCGTTAAATCCCTAAACGCCGAACATCTGGACACCCTGGGCCTCCTGGCCGCCTGGGGAGAAAATGTCCCCATGATTCTGTTGACCGCGTGCGATAATGATAGACGCGGCGCCGTCGATTCGCTTGTCGACCTGAGATTTCTTAAGACGGAAAAAGGCATCCTGCGTTTCTCGTCGGGCAATTTGAGACGGTTCATCTACGAGCGCCTGCCGCTGCAAATCAGGCAACATCATCATTTGTATTGGGCGTCGGCCGCCGAGAAATTTCTGACCGACGATGAACATCTTATCGAAATAATGGCGTTTCACCAGGGGCGATCGGGGGACCTGGTGGCCGGTTATAATGCCAACCTGGCCGCCGCCCAGGAGGCTCACAAGAGAGGTGACCTGGGTCTGGCCGGAAGCTACGCCGGGACACTGCTGGAGTTGGCTCGGGGTGGTGGCGGTTCCATTTCGAAAGCCCTCATGCTTTCCGCCGATATTGCCAAGCAGGCCGGCGATTACCCCAGGGCCAGGGCCAAATATGTCGAGCTTTTGCAACATCTGCGGCATATCCGGGACGACCGCCTTATGGCCGAGACCCTGAAAGACCTTGGAGACCTTTATCGCTCGCAGAAGAGGCCGGCCAAGGCGCTGGTTAATATTCGCCGGGCGCTCCGGCTTTTCGAAAGATTGGGCGATGCCCAGGGGGTGGCCGACTGCCATAATAATATCGGGCTGATCCTCTGGGTCGGCCAGGAATTCGAAAAAGCCCTGCAGTCATTTTTCGCAGCCCTCGAAATCAATCGACGGCTCGATAATTTCTACGAGCAGGCAAATATATCTTCTAATATAGGAATTATTAAGGCTATCCTCGGCCAAACAGCAGAAGCCTTCGCCTTTTTTGAAAGCAGTTATGTCAACGCCCAAAAATCGCTGGACCCGCGGCTGGAATCCAGGACAGCCAATAATCTCGGCTACCTTTACGCCCGGCAAAATAACCTTGCGAAAGCCGCTCATTATTTCCGTGAGGCCCTGCAGATTTCCGAGAGAATCGGCTATACCGAGAGCGTCATAAACTGCCTGACGAATCTTGGAACATGCAGTCTCAAGGGAGGCGACCTGTTCGCTTCAATCGACTACAATCAACGAGCCCAACAAATGGCCGAGGGGATTGGCAACAAACATCTGGCCCTTGACGCCAGGCTGTGTCTGGCCGAAGCCTGCATTTTGATGGGCAACTTTGCCCTGTCCGACAAGGTCCTCGGGTCGATGGAGACTGATCCCATTTACCTGGAAAACAGACCTTTCGCCTGTCAGGTCGACCTTCTCAGGTCACGTTTGTCCCTCAGCCTCGAGCATTTTGAAAACGGGTTGGAATTGGCCGTGAAAGTAAGAGAGTACGCAGCCACAGTAGGTGACCAACTTCTACGACTGGAGGCTTCTCTTGTGGAAGCAGCAGCTTTGTCCAATCTCGATGACAGGCATGCCCCCGAATCGATATCCAAAGTTGTATCTGAGGCCAATGAACTTGGCCACTTTGGTGTAGCCGATCTGGCCTCGCTTATCCTGTGCCGGGTCTATATGGGGGAAGGAAAATTACAGGCTGCCGAAAACTGGCTTGAGATAATACTTGCGCGCCCCGACCAATCCCGTCGCTTGCTCATGGAGGCTCGCGTTGGACTCGGGAATCTGCGTTTTCTGCAGAAAAAATACGATGAGGCAATATCAATCCTCATGGAAAATGAAGCTCACACTGCCGGTTCCGGTTTCCTGCCCCTGGCTCTGGAATCCGCCATTTCTCTGGCCGAGGTCTATCATCATTGTGGCAAGCCCCAGAAGGCAGTGGAGTCGCTGAATCGTGCCAACGCCTACGTTCGGCAAGTCTTGACATCCCTGCCTCAATTCGCCTCGCAAGCGGATTTCCAGGGCTCGATAATCTCGAGAGTCATAAAGCTCAAGAGGGAATTGTCCGATATTGCATATAAGGAATCAGGAGGGGGGTCGCCCCTGAAATAAGGAGGCCCCCGATTAGTTATCGGGGGCCCGCCAGTCTGGTTATTGGAACGGTATTAGGAACCTCCTCCAATAAAACCACCTGGGGCGATCCTTTCCTCTAGTTCTTCAACTTCGAGAATGAGATCAACCATGGCCTCACCTCCTTCCGGAGTGTAGGAAAGTGGTCGCTATTAATATGGCCCCCTTTAAAGACCCACATTTAACACAAATACAGATAATCGCTGCTGTATAAAAAGAAAACAACCTCCATAATCGCTGTCAAGTCAAAAATTTCTATATTATGCTTTAACACGGATATTATTTTTTTGGCTTTTTGGTAAAAAAAGTGCTTGACGTGTGAATGTGAGGGGTTATATTGCTCTTGCCTAAAGTAGCTCCGCTGTGCTTCGCAAAGTTTGTATGCTTCATTTATGGAGGCAGCTTTTTTTGGAGATCGACCTTAAAGTTGAGGTAAAGCCCTGCAGGTAGTTGCACATTGAAACCACGAATAGGGGATGTGTAAAGCTGCCGGGATATGTATCTGTTCTGCCAAAACAAAGTCTGGGATACCAAGTTAGCCGGCTCTTGATGTCTTGCAAGAGCATGGAGCGCATGTGATTAATTACTATTTCCCGAAATCTTCCTTATCGAGTCTTAAAAATTTGCTTTTATCGCTGGAAAGTTAAACGGTCGTGGGGCAAAAATTTTGCAATAATGGAATCAAATGGTCTGGAGGACTTCTTAGTGCCAAAATGCTACAACGTGTTGGTTGTATGTTAAATGCGATGTTGTAGACATTAAACCTGGAGGGAGACTTGGTTAAGCTAAGATCCGGCGCCTTGATTCTGGGATCAATGGCAATGCTCCACGCGAGCGCGACAGTTTTGAGGGCCCAGCAACCGGTAGTAATTTCAGTAGGGAATATCACAGTGGATGCTTGTTCAGGACGGCTCAGCGTTCCAATTTTCATGACCACCCCATATGCGGTGGGCGGATTCAATTTCGCCCTGAGCTGCACCCAACCATCGTGGCTCTATTTTACGGACGGCGCCGACATATCCAACGGGTATGTCAATTGGGATACGGTTGGCAGTATAATCAGCAACTGGGAAGCGGTGGGCTCCAATGTTCAGAGCGCGTCTCCCGGCACGATTCGTGTCACCGCCATTGCCGATATGCCCGGCGGCCAGGACGACATTTACCTTCCCCCCAATCCCGGGGGATTGCTCATGACACTCCATCCCAAGTTAAGCCACGATATTTGCGCCGATACAAGCCAGTTATTACAACTCGATAACGCCGGCGTCGCCGACACAACCGGATATATTCTCTACCCCGATACCCTCATTTCCGACTATGTGTACCTGCTCCCCGGGCCGTGCGCCGACGCACCCCGCGGTGATGCCAATTGCAGTCATTCGGTGAATGGCGTCGATGTCGTATATCTCGTTGCCTATTTCAAAGGGTTGGGGAATTCATACTGCTGTCTGTGTACGGGAGATGCCAACTCAAGCGGGACGGTCAATGGCGTGGATATCACTTACCTGGTATCGTATTTCAAGGGCCAGGTGCCGCCGCCGCTGCCATGCGATTAGAATGATAATAGCTTTTTTGAAACGATAAAAAGCATACCTGATTTCCTTGAAGGAGGTGAGACAACACAAACAAACAGCTTCAAAGAGGGGTAGTTAAGCGATTGTCGCGGAAAGGGATTTCCCACTAAAGACAATCAAGGTGTTAATAGTTAAACGCCCATGCAATGTTTTAAGGAGTTACTTATGAAGAAATTGTTGCTGTTAGCATTGGCAGCATGCCTTCCCTTCACTGCGGCGTTGGCGCAAGATACTTATGATATATGGTACGGTTCCCTCGATGGCTCACCGATGTCAGTAGGCATCAATAAGGTCATCCTGGTGCCGGCCTGGATCAAGACAAGTGCCGACAACCTCGCAGATTCTGTGGCCTTCATGCACAATCCATTGGCTTCCAACGACCTGATTATCGTAGCCCGCACTGGTGGCGTCGAAGTCCCGCCGTTTTCTACGTGGGATAACTGGAGCTACCTGGCTCCGGACGCTGATCCGGGTGGATACACCAATCAGTCATCGTTCGGATTCAATGAAACAGGCGGCGATCCGCCGGACATTCCCCCGGTAAACACCAACGGTCTGCCGATGCTGCTCGGCTACTATCGGATGACAACGGCCAATGATCCTACCTTGATCGGCACCACCCCGTGCCCATTCCAGGAAGGCATTGAGACGATCAACGGCACGCACCTTTGGGGCAACCAGACCGGCACAGTTGGATGGGTTCCTGTCCAGCACTATTCCTGCCTGTACTTCTCCCCTAATCAGGCGCCGGTATTCGATCCAGTTGGCCCCCTGACTGGCCTGGAAGGTGTTCCCGTATGCTTCCCCATCAGCGCCACCGATCCTGACAGCGGAAATACCGTTACGATCACCGGCCCGGATGGATTTATTGTCGAGGGTGATTCATTTGCGGCTTTTGCATCCGGCGCGTTCTGCGCCCTTCTGCCGGCCGGCACCCAGACCCTTCATTTTGAGGCGACCGATGGCACCGATATCGGTACATTGGACGTTGAAGTCGTAGTTGCCGCTAATGCGCTCGACATTGAAGGCGATGCCGGTGTTTCTTGCGTTCTCGGGTATCCCGGCGCTGACGTTGATGTCAAGGTGACCCTCCACACATACGATTTCCTCTGCGGTGGTTTCGAGCTTCTGGTGAGCTGGGATCCAACCGCCCTAACGTATGTTGGCGCTGATTGGTTGCCTCGTATCAATAGCGGTTCCGAATACCACAACATTATTCCGAACGCCGCTGGTCCCGGCACTGCCAGATTCGTCTGGATTGCCGATGTCAATAACGGTTCCCATACCTCGCCTGCCTACGCCGCGTATGATGCAGATTTCGACAGCTCATTCATCAATTTGCGCTTCCATGTTGCCTCCGGCCTCCCATTCGGGATGGAGATTCCCGTCGTATTCCTCTATACCGGGGATTTCACCGACAATACGATTTCCGATTCGACCGGTTACGTCTTTGCCACCCCGCCCTCCAGCAACGGTTGCGTCAGCATATTCGACTACACCTATCTCCGCGGCGACCCGAACATGAACTGTCTCTACTACGAAATTGCCGACGCGGTTTTGGTGGCCCAGAGGCTCATCCAGGGTACAGTCGCTTGGGACGGCGACAATACCGATTTCGTATACGATCCTTCTCCTGATTGCGACGGAAATGACTTCCATAGCTCGGCTTTCGATGCTGTCCAGGAAGCCGCCGCCGACCTCAACGACAACGGCTTTGCCGATGTCGGTGACCTGGTTTGGTTCATCAACATCATCAATGGAATCGCCTTCCCGCCGAAGTTAGATCCTGTTACCGGCACAGTCGGTATCAGCCTCAATAACGGTGTGGCGACGATCAACTCGGGTGTTGAGATAGGCGCCGCGCTCGTCAGGCTCGAGGGTGACATCACCCCGGTTGCCAATGGCATGGACATGCTTGTTGGCAAGTCCGATGGTATGACCTCGGTGCTGATCTACTCGCTTGCCAGCGCCAGGATTCCGGCCGGCACCAACACGCTATTCACCTATACTGGTGAGGGCACCATCGTGGAGGTCTCGGCGGCCGACGCTTATGGTCGTCTGCTCGATGCTTCTGCTCGCCCGGCCCTGCCGACCCAGTTTGCGGTTCAGCAGAACTATCCGAATCCGTTCAACGCCAAGACGTTGATCAGCTTCGACCTGCCGGTTAGCAGCGATGTTACGATCAGCATTTATAACATCGCCGGACAGCTCGTTGAGTCCATCTCGGGCAACTACGAGGCTGGCCATCAGCAGGTCACTTGGGATGCCTCCGGTGTCGCCTCTGGCGTCTATTTCGCCAAGGTTGCCGCTGGTGACAAGGCCCAGACCGTGAAGATGACAATGCTGAAGTAATTCAGCACGAGTCAAATTCTAAAACGCGGATAAGAGAGGGATTATATCCCTCTCTTATCCTGCAATAAGACGGGAAAGGCATAATTTGGGGAGAGGAGGTGAAAGAAGTAGAAATATGCAATAAATTTGTAATTTAGCGCAGGAGTTGTAAGTGAATTCGGGATTTTTCGGTATTATCAAGCTGCTATTATGTAAATTCGTATTTTCGCCAAGCCGTTTCTCATTTCAACCACGTCAGAAGACTTATATGATACACAAGGGGTTGTATTATGATAACCCTGTGCTGTTGAAAATGTTATGACAGCCGGGGCATGTTTATTGCTGTTATAGGATCAAATGCAAGGGAAACCAGTCACCGTTCATGATTGGGTGTCACAACGTATTGTGGCCCATCAAAATACGAAGTCGACTAAACTTAAGAGGATCATTGCTGTTAGGTTGCGATACTCCTAAAGGCGCAAAATAAATGAAAAATCCCAAAGGAGGGAGTAAATTGCCCAGACCGCTAACCGTTGTACTTATAGTGACTTTTGTGTTCTTGTTTGGTCCGTCGCTGGGGGCTCAGGTTTATTCCGATGTCGATACCTTAAGCACCATCGAGGCCGGGGGATTCCCGGGCGATACGGTTACGGTTCTGTTCGACCTGTTAAACACTTTTGCTGTCGGAGGATTTCAGATCCGGGTAACTTACGATTCGGCCGCCTTTACTCCGATTGCCATGAGCCTGACCACGCGCTCCGAGTCATTGGATGTATTTGGATCATATTTCGGCGATCCGGGCGTTGCCACCTTTTATGCAACCAGCCTGCGCCCACTCGACAACCCCATACTTCCGGGGAGCGGCCCCGTGGCGGCTTTCGAGTTGGGAATTTTGGCTAATGCCGTTCCCGGCGCTTACTACCTGAGATTCGAGGATTCGGATTCCATTTCGCACGAAAATGCCCTGTCCAATGCGATGGGCGACAGCCTCGTCATCCCTATTTTCGTGGAAAGGCCGATTTCGATTTCGCCGCTTGAATCGGCTTATGATGAGCCGGCGTTATCCAGGGGATTTGCCTTGGCGCATAACTATCCGAATCCTTTCAACGGCGAGACAAAGATTTCGTTTGTCTTGAAGGCTCCATCCCGAGTGGAGCTGGCGGTTATCGACTTGTTAGGGCGGGTGGTGGCGACCCCATTCGATGGGGAGGCGCCGGCCGGAGAATCATTGGTAACCTGGGACGGAAGGGGTTCCGGCGGCAAAGATGTGACATCGGGCATATATTTTTATAGATTGACAAATTCCGGGGGCAATTCAGTAACTCGAAAAATGACACTTTTAAAGTGATGAGTCTTCCAAAGGCTCAGACTTAAGTGAGGCCAGAAATGAAAAGGCTGATATTACCGACTTTCATAATTGGGATAATCGTGGTGATGGCATCGGGCGCTCTTGCGCAAATCCCGATACCCAATGACACCATGAAGGTGGTCGACAATTTTGGCCACCCGGGCGATACGGTTAACGTATTTATTTATTTTAAAAACGATATCGCCCTTAACGGTTATTCCATGCGGATTGCTTTTAACAGAAGCCTCCTGGAGGCCATTGATGCCACCTGTGTGGATCGTGGGTGCAATCTCGAGGCCACACAGGGCCAGGTCCACCAGGACAGCGCCTTTGTGGTCCTGGCTGTCACATGGTTTAACAACTCCCTTCCAACCGGCAGAGGAAATGTGCTCAGGGTGCGGTTTCGAGTCAACCCTCAAGCGCCCAACGGCAATACGACAATTAGATTTTCCAATTACAACACCGAATTTGTCAACCTCTGGACAGACAATAGCCCAACTCCCGTTAATTACCTGCCATCGCTGGTTGACGGTAATTTCACGGTTACCACCGGCGTAATTAACTCGCCGCCGGTCATCGGCAGTATCGGCCCACAGCAGGTGGCTGAGGGGCAGCTATTGCAGTTTATGGTTCAGGCTTATGATCTGGACGGTGACCCGGTGACGCTTTCCGCCGAGGGATTGCCTGCCAATTCCGGGTTTCCCACGGCGCAGGGCGATTCCACGGTTTCCGGGGCTTTTACTTTTTCGCCGACATACGAGCAGGGGCCGGATACGTTTTTCGTCGATTTCGTGGCAACCGACGATCATAACAACACCACGCGATTGACGGTACGGATCATCGTCCTCGATCAGCCCAACGACCGCTTGATTGTGAACTCCGGCCAGGGAGGCGTGCCCGGCGCCAGCGGCCGCGATGTCAATGTCGATTTGTCCAATTCTCATCCAGTATACGGCATTCAATTCAACTATCATTACGACGAGGCCCAAATAGAAGTCACCGATGTGGTCGCCACCGAGCGATGCCTTGGCCTGGGGTTCTGGTACAGCGTACCCGAGCCCGGTGAAATTATCGTGCTTATTTTCTCGCCGGGCCTGGACCCGATCGAACAGGGCTCGGGGCCGATTGTCAGGGTTCTCACCAATGTCAGGGGTACGGCCTTGTTTGGCAGGACGCCGGTGGTGCTCGATTCAGCGGTCGAGGTCATCGATAGCATCGGCACCTCCCGTCGGCTGGTAACGGAGGACGGCTATTTTACGGTGGATCGTTTCGGCGACGCCAACCTCGATGAAAATGTCAATGTCGGCGACTGTATCACCGTGGTGGCTTTTATAATCGAGAGAATAGAGTTAAGTATCAGGCAGTTTGACGCTGCCGATATCAACCGCGACGGCCGAGTGAACGTGGTCGACCTGCAGAACGTTATCGACCGAATATTGATGATACCGCTTTCCCCCGGGCCGGTTGAGCCTGGCGGGCGGGCCATTGTCGAGCTTTCGAACGAGGTGTCGCGGGTCGGGGACCTGGTAACGATCGACCTGATGGCCGACATAACGACCGAGGCGGCCGCGCTGCAATATAGGCTGGCATTCAATCCCGAACGGTTGGAGCCGCTCAGGGTGGAGTCCGGCGAGATGGTCTCGGGATTCACATTTGAAAACGAGATCGGCGACGGCAGCATTAGCGGTATCGTCTACAATCTCACCAATCAGGATGGGGCCACGTTCGGACCGGCCCAGGGCAGCCTATCGAGCTTCACATTCAGGCTGAAGACCGGCGATTTCAGTCCCGCCGACCTGGCGGTGACCGATTTCGCCATAACCAGCCTCGGGGCTGCCTTGATCCCATCCGAGATCAGGAGCCTGTTGCCGACCGAATACGTTCTGTCGCAGAACTATCCCAATCCGTTCAATGCCAGCACGACCATCAGTTTTGACCTCCCCGCCGACGGCGATGTCGAGCTTTCGGTGTACGACATCATGGGACGACTGGTGGCCACCCTGGTCAACGGCCCGCTGTCGGCCGGCAGTCATCAAGTTGTATGGAACGGCCGTTCAGACCGGGGCGACAAAATTTCCACGGGGGTATTTTTCTATCGCTTAAGATCTTCGGAGTTCGATGAGACGAAGAAGATGCTTTTGATAAAATAAAACTTCTCGCTGACCGACTTCGATTACCAATCTTCGAGATGCGGGGCATTCGAGGAAAAAGAAAAGTTTTGGAGAGACGAGGTAATAAATGAGGCGCTTAACGATCGTCGCCGTCGTGCTAAGCGGATTGTTCACCTTCGATTTCGCATCGGCGCAAAACAATCCTCCGGCTCTTGATGCCATTGGGGCGCGATTCGTCGACGAGGGTGCTCGGCTCGATATCAGGGTTACCGCGACCGACCCCGATGCGGGCGATATTATCACGCTTTGGGCCGAGCTGTATCCAACCAACGCGACCTTTGCCGATTCCACGGGCGGAATCGGCGGCTTTACGTTTTTGCCAGATTACACGCAGGCCGGTGGGCACCAGGTCAGGTTTATCGCTATCGACACCGGCGGCCTGGCTGATACGGAATTAGTCGATATTACCGTGAACAATATTGACCGGGCGCCGGTCCTGTCCTCTATTCCGCCGCAATCGGTGAATGAGGGCGCCACGTTGCAGGTTCGGGTGACGGCGACTGACCCCGATGGGAATATTATCACGCTTTTGGCCAGAATCTTCCGACCAATGCCACATTCACAGATTCGACAGGTGGAGTCGGAGGCCTGGTATTCAACCCCGATTTCACCCAGGGCGGCAGTTACCCGGTTACGTTCATAGCCAATTCCCTGGCTCTGGCCGATACCGAGATAGTTAATATTACGGT
>MEWP01000138.1:0-909 GCA_001775395.1 candidate division Zixibacteria bacterium RBG_16_53_22
GTATTCAGAGCCCAGGTTTTCGCCACCGAGGAAGAGCTCAAAAATTACCAAGAACTTCTCGCTCAAAACCTGGTGCGGCCATCGAGCCTGGAGATCTTCACAATCAATGTCGATGGCACCGGGCGCACGCAATTAACAAGCAATAAGGCCGCCAATTTCGCCCCCTTCTTTCATCCCTCTGGCAAGAAAATCGTCTTTTCTTCAAACCTCGGCGATCCCAAAGGCAGAGAGTTCGATATTTACATGATCGATATCAATGGCGGCAACCTCGAGCGGATCACGTTCAGCCCTGAATTCGATGGCTTCCCAATGTTTTCCTACGATGGCAAACATCTGGTCTTCGCATCCAACAGGAATCATAAGGTCCCGCACGAAACCAATATCTTTATCGCGGATTGGGTGGAATAAATGAAAGTGGCTATGACATCCGACCACGCCGGCTACCAACTGAAACAAGCCATTGTCTCCGCAATCGAAAGCGATGGCCATGAGTTGATTGACCTGGGCACCAATTCCGAAGAGCCCGTTGATTACCCCGATTTCGCCCTTCGAATAGCGCTCGTAATTGCCGGCGGTGATGCCGATCGCGGAATATTCATCTGCGGTTCAGGGGTCGGCGGCAATGTCGCTGTTAACAAAGTCCCCGGTATCCGGGCCGGCCTCTGTCACGACACCTACTCAGCCCATCAGGGGGTGGAGCATGATAATATGAATATCCTCTGCCTCGGGTCGCGTGTCGTTGGAAAAGAACTGGCGATTGAGCTCTGCCGGGCATTCCTCAATGCCGAATTCTCGAACGAGGACCGTCATATAAGGCGCCTTGAAAAAATCGAGGAAATCGAGAATCGATTTAACAAGCCTCTCGGCGATACCAACCCCTGAGTCGTTTTCAGGCCCCGCCCGTGGCGG
>MEWP01000138.1:918-13348 GCA_001775395.1 candidate division Zixibacteria bacterium RBG_16_53_22
GGGGGTCCGTACAGACCCCCGAAAAACCCGGACCATTAATATCAGCGCCGAAAATTATCGTGGCTCCTTTGCCATTCGTGCCCCGGTCAGCAAGCGGGGTCCGGGTTTTTTCCTCGCCGGCGGCGAGGCGGCGGCCCCCCGGCGCCGGATAGGATCGTCCGGCGCTATTGACAACGATGCCTGACACTCTTACTATTAAGGCATGCCCAGGCCTCTGACTCTCGTTTTGCTCTTGACAGGCCTTATTTATTTTAGCGGGATTAGTGATGCCCAGCAAATCTACCTTTCGACACCGGACCCCATAAACGAAAGAATCATCGAACTTCAAGCGCGAGGTTACCTGGCCAGGTTGAGCAGAACCGAAAGGCCCTGGCTGGTGGCCGACATCATTTCCTCGATTCTCGACAGCGAATTATCTCTTGATCCGGTGAGCAAGGTAGTTGCCGAGGAAATTCTGGCTTATTTTCAGCCGATGCGCCGGACCGATTCCGAATTGGTGGGTTCGGGTGGCGCTGCGGGATTGGGGATTCGGGCCTTATCCAGGGAGCGGCGTGAGGGTTATTTCAATCTTGATAATAAGCTTATAAACCGCGATTTCCGAAACGAGCTGGGTTCAGTTTATATGGGGCAATTCTGGGTCTCGCGCCAGTCCAGGTGGGGTATTGATACCCGGCTGATATTCGACTCCGATGGCACGCGCTATCCCTGGTATTATGGAACCGCCCATAACGGCAGGATAATCGGGCAATTCGATCACGCTTATCTTAATTTTGTATTTGATCGATTCGATTTTCTATTTGGACGTCAGCGTCTGATCTGGGGACCCTCGCCGCGGGGCAGCCTCATCCTCGATGACAAATCACCGCCCATGGATTTGCTTCATTATGGCCTCGATCTCAAGCCTGTCCGTATCAGCGGTTTCTTCACAAGGCTGGATGATTACCGCGACACGCTTGGTGTTTGGAACAGGCGATTTTTCACCGGCCATCGTGTAACAATCATGCCTGGCAAAGGCTGGGAGATTGCATTGTCGGAGACCTACCTGTACGGAGGTCCGAACCGCCTGCCCGAGCTTTATTACGGTATCCCCCTGGTTCTTTTCTATTGGGAGGCTCAGAATCGCAAACAGGATGATAACGCCTTCTGGGGCCTCGATATCTCATGGGTGAAAAGCCGGCTGGGACATTTTTATGCCCACCTCGTCTTCGACGATATCCAGCGCCAGCATCGTGGGCCGCAGAAATTCGCCCTGCAATTCGGCACTCATCTTGTGCCCGCCAGGTTTCCGGCATGGTCCGGATTATTCGAGATTAACTTTGTTGATTATTATGTCTACGGCCAGCGCAAGAGAATCAACGCTTACCTGAACTGGGGATGGCCGATAGCTCGGCTCGACGCGGATCAGCGCGAATATTTCGCGGGTATTTATAAAAAGCTCGATAACCATCTCGAACTGGGGCTCGAATACACGGGCCGCGACAAAGGCGAATATTATGCCGCCGATTTCCAACTCAGCATGGCCGAATTCGGCGTAGAATTCCCCTCGGGCACAGTCGAGCACACCGGCGAGATTGCCGCCAGGATTTCCGGCTCTTACCCTCGGCATTTGCGCATCGATCTTCGCATCGGATTGCAGTCGACAGACAACTGGCAACATCACCCTGGATATTCCCTGGACCAATTTTTCGCGACCCTGCAGGCCTCATATCAATTTGATATCGGGATACCGTTTTGGAAAAAATCTCGCTGAGGGCCCCGGCCAAGATCAATATCTACCTGTTCGTCATAGATAAGCGGGAGGATGGTTATCACAATATCGAAAGTCTGATGCAGGCTGTCGATCTATATGATGAGATAACTCTCGAAAAATCCGAATCCATTGAGCTTTCCTGCAGCGATCCCGGCCTGCCTCCCGATATCGAGAATCTCGCCTTCAAGGCCGCGGCCCAACTCCAAAGTCGTTATTACTTCCCGGGCGTCAAAATCGACCTGGTTAAGAAGATCCCCTCGGGAGCCGGACTGGGCGGCGGCTCCTCGGATGCCGCCTTTGTCCTGCGCGGTTTAATCAAGCTCTACGGACTCAGGCCGACAGCGCAGGAACTGACGGAGATTGCCGTCTCGGTCGGCTCCGACGTGCCTTTCTTTCTAACCAGGGGACAGGCCTTAATCGAGGGGCGGGGCGAGGTTGTCAGGCCGGTCAAACTGCCGCTTAACTATGAAATTGTCATCGTATCTCCGCCCATATCCATATCCACAGCCGAGGTTTACAGGGGATTAAATTTGAACTTGACATGTAAAAACAGATATCGTTTATTATCAAAGAGGATGGACCTCTCCAAGTTGATGCGAGCCAGTCGCGAGTGCCGCAATGATTTGGAGGATGTGGTCGTTTCCAAATATCCTGATCTTGCAAACATGAGGCGGTCTCTGTTGGGAACCGGGGCCTTTTTGAGTTCGATGACGGGGTCTGGTTCTTCTTTTTTTGGGCTCTTTGCCGCCAGCGCCCGTCCGACCGGCCGATTCGATTACCTGAAGGAGCGCGGATACAGAATCTATTACTGTAAGCCTGTTCTGCTGCCGTCAACGCTGTCTTGAACAGACGCTGTCTCGGCAATAAAGGCTTGCGTTCCCATAAATTCCGGAGTCATCACAGGCTGGCACCTGGGGAGGAAGTGTGGAGATTACAGAGGTCAGGATTACTTTAAGAGGCGAGGACAAGCTGCGAGGCTTCGCAAATGTCACTTTCGATCACGCCTTCGTAGTCCGCGGTCTTAAAATCATCTGCGGCAACAAGGGGCTTTTCATCAGCATGCCATCGAGAAGGCGCCCCGATGGCACTTATCAAGATGTCGCCCACCCCATCAATATCGAGATGCGTAAACGCCTTGAAAATGCCATCATCGAGGCTTACCAGCTCGAGGTTCAGAAAAAAAACGATGGGGTTTTGAAACAACAAATCGATTAACAAAGGGTTACCGGAGCAGATCCCACAGTCAATTCCTATCGGCCGCGGCCGATCCTGATGTCTGCTGCAATCAGGATACTTATTTTCCATGTCAGCCCGGGGGATTCGGCCCAGCCAATAAAAAGCACCAAACTTAGTGAAACTCAGTTGGCCGCAAATTCTGTTATACATTAAGTTAACGTTAATAGCGGCTCCCGGGCTGTCCGGGATAAGCCTGATAGAATATGGGTATTATTTTGATGCCGAAATTCAAGAAATTCATTTACCCCGAAAATGGTTTTTTGTATATTGATTGATAGAATGGAATACTATGTTAAGGAGAAGTAGATGAAAAAAGCCGTTGTTTTTGGTCTTGTTCTCGTTGCTTTCCTGTCGACTCAGTCACCGGCTCAGCAGGGCGGCGCCCTGGTCGGCTCGCTCGGGCTGGGTTTGACATCGGCTCAAGGCGATTTTGCCAGCTCAGACCTCCTGGCCGCCGGTAGCGGCTTTGGTGTCGAGGGCCAGCTCAGATACTACCTGTTCGGCGGATTCGGCATCGGGCCGATGGTCAATTACATGCGCTTCGGCTCTTCATATGATTCCGAGCTGGGGCGAATCAGCTATAATTTTAATCAGTTCGGCGGCGTAGCCCGTCTGAACCTCTTCGGGGTCTCCCAGGGAGCCCTGTTTATTAATGGCGGCGGCGGCATATTCAAACCCAACATTCACTATTATGCGCCCGAGGTCACCATTGATACCTCGGCCGAAAAATCCGGCACTTTCTTTTTCGGCGGGCTGGGACTCACCAGTATCCCCAGTCGCAAAGTCACTTACGAATTCGAAATCAGATATAGTGTCGGTCGTTCCGATTCCGAATACGCGCTTGATGCTACGCATAAATCCGATGCCTGGGATTTTATCTACGCCGGCGTCAGGTTGTCGTTCGCCTCGAAGGGTAAGGACGCGCCGCCGAAATATTGATATTTCAAGAACATTCCAATTGCCCCGTCGCTTTCGGCGGGGCTTTGAAATAATATTTAACCGATAATAGCAGGTACCTGCGAGGTTTTATCGAGTATGAGAAACCCTGGCGCCCTTATTGTCTTCGTTGTTTTTCTATCTGCCGCCATTGCCGGCGACACTCATGGCCAGTCTGCCGGCGATCAAACGTCGACTACCGCGGCCCTCGATAATAAGCCCCACGCCGCCAGCATTTCCGACGCCGCCCAGGCTGCAACAGCCGCCGGCGACGTTATCGATTATGACAAAATATCATCGAGGACGGCGGCATCCGCTGTGCCCGGCGACATCACTTTCGATTCCGATATCCCCCTGCCGACCAAGAGAGTTTATTATACAACGATCGAGCTATTGAGAATCTCCTGGCCTGTCATGATGAGCCAGCATAGGGATGATTTCGGCAGCAAGCTCATCATCGGCCTCAATAAGCCTTACTACCGCCTTAAAAAGGACATAAGAGTGATCGGAAGTTTCGATCTGAAGATGGACAACATCATTTTTGGGCTGATCAACAGCGCCAAAGTCACGTTAAGATACGATCTGAAAAGACCGCACCATCAGGGCAAATCCCAGGTAAAATTCCTTGTCGATAGCATCGCGTTCAAAGTCGGTATCCCCTTTTCAATCGCATCCAGATAAATTCGCGGGAATCTTTCAGTAATCGCCCGGACACGCCGGCGCCGTGACGCCCGAGGCATGCAACGCCATGTGGGACAATGCCTTATAATTTAAATTTCATATTATTTCGATTGATATTTTCACGCAGTTAACATATAATTCCATGTTACCTGAGAATTAGGAGGAGACAATTCGATGCCATTAGAATCCGAGAAAATATTACCCGTTTTTATAGAAGAGGAGATGAAGACCTCCTACATCGATTATTCGATGTCGGTCATCACCAACCGGGCGCTGCCGGACGTGCGCGATGGGCTCAAACCGTCCAACCGCCGCATAATGGTGGCCATGAACGATCTCGGCCTGGCCCCCAACAGGCAACACCGAAAATGCGCCAAGATCTGCGGCGACACATCCGGTAACTACCATCCCCACGGTGAACAGGTGGTCTATCCCACCCTGGTCCGCATGGCCCAGGAATTCAACATGCGCTATATCCTTGTCGATGGCCAGGGGAATTTCGGCTCTATCGATGGCGACGCCGCGGCGGCCATGAGATACACCGAGGCCCGCCTCACCCCCGTGGCGATGGAGATGCTGCTCGACCTCGAAAAAAACACGGTCGGCATGCGCCCCAATTACGACGAGACACGCGAGGAGCCGACCGTCCTGCCCTCGAAATTCCCCAACCTGATCTGCAACGGCGCCACGGGCATCGCTGTCGGCATGGCGACTAACATCCCGACCCACAACCTGGCCGAGGTTGTCGATGCCCTCGTAGCGCTTATCGACGAGCCCGAATCGACGGTCGAGGACATGATGCAATATATCAAGGGGCCCGATTTCCCCACCGGCGGCCTCGTTTTCGGAATCTCCGGCATGCGCCAGGGATATCTGACCGGCCGTGGAAGATTCTTCATCAGGGCCAAGGCCAATATCGAGGTGCAGAAGAACGGGCGCGAACATATCATTGTCAGCGAGATACCTTACCAAATAAACAAATCGAATCTCCTCGAGCGAATCGCCGAATTGGTGCGCGACAAGAAAATCGAGGGTATCTCCGACCTGCGCGACGAGTCCGATCGCGACGGCATGCGAATTGTAATCGAGCTTAAGAAGGACGCCCAGGCCGATATCGTCCTCAATCAGCTTTTCAAGATGACCCAGATGCAATCGACATTCGGCATGATCATGCTGGCCCTGGTCAACGGCGAGCCGCGCGTCCTGAACCTGGCCGAGCTCCTGCAGCACTTCATCGATCATCGCCACGAAGTGGTCCTGCGCCGCACCAGGTTTGAGCTCGATGAGGCCGAGCGGCGGGCCCATATCCTCGAGGGTTACAAAATCGCGCTCGATAATCTCGATGCTGTCATCAAGCTGATTCGCGCCTCCAAAGACCCGGCTGAGGCCAAAGACGGCCTGATGAAACGGTTCATGCTCTCCGAAATTCAGGCCCAGGCGATTCTCGACCTGCGTTTGCAGCGCCTCACCGGCATGGAGCGCGAAAAAATCATCGAGGAGTATGAGGCGACTATCAAGCTTATAGCTGAATTGAACGAAATCCTGGCCTCCAGGGCCCGCCGCATGCGCATCATCAAGGACGAGCTTAAAGAGATGAAGTCCAAGTACGGCGACGACCGCCGCACGCAGATTATCGAGGAAGAGATAAACGAGGATTTCTCGATCGAAGACCTGATCGCCGAGGAGGACATGATCGTCACGATCACCCACTCCGGCTATATCAAGCGCCTGTCGACTTCGTCATACCGTCGTCAGGGTCGCGGCACCAAGGGCGTCATCGGCATGGAAACCAAGGATGAGGATTTTGCCGAGCACGTCTTCGTGGCCTCGACTCATAATTATATCCTCTTTTTCACGCGCCGTGGGCGATGCCATTGGCTCAAGGTCCACGAGATTCCGCAGGGCGGCCGTCTGGCCAAGGGCAAGGCCATCGTCAACCTGATCGGAATCGACAAGGACGATTCGGTCTCGGCGTTCGTGCCGGTGCGCAATTTCGACACCGACGAGTTCATCATCCTGGCCACCAAGCAGGGCCAGATCAAGAAGACCGAAATCCGCTCGTTTGCCAACCCGCGCCGCGACGGCATCATCGCTATGACATTACCCAAGGACGATGAGTTGATCGAGGCCGGCATGTGCGACGGCACCGCTGACATTGTCCTGGCCACCCGCAAGGGGATGGCCGTGCGTTTTCCCGAGACCAAGGTCCGCGACATGGGCCGGGCCGCCTACGGAGTGCGCGGTATCGACCTGAAAGCCGGCGATTACGTGGTCGGCATGGTGGTGATCAGGCGGGAGTCGTCGCTTCTGACGGTAAGCGAAAACGGTTTCGGGAAGCGCTCCGAAATAGCCGATTACCGGGTTACCAACCGCGGCGGCAAAGGTGTCATAAATATCAGGATGTCGGAGCGCAACGGCGAGGTGGTGGCGATAATGGAGGTGGTCGATGGCGACGAGCTGCTCTTAATTACGCAGCGCGGCATAGTCAATCGCCTGGCGATCAGCTCGATTCGAACTATCGGACGCGCCACTCAGGGCGTGCGCCTGATGTCGCTCGGCGCCGAGGACAAGGTAATCGACGTGGCCCGAGTGCCGGCCACGGAGAAGGTAACCAACGGCCTGCCTCCGGAAACGCCTATGGCGGATGACTCCCCAACCCGCGAAGAGCCGCTGGTCGAGGAGGGCCAGGAAACTGGGGAAGAGGGGGAGTAGCGAATAGCGAGTAGTGAGTAGTGAGTAGCCAGTAGCGAGTAGGAAGTAGCTTGAATGAAATAATGGCGCCGGGTGTGGAATCCGGACCGCTATAAATTTGTAGGGACACGGCCCCGCATAAAGCAGGGGTGAACATGCCGTGTCCGGTTTATTGACTTGTGCGTCAGGATGGAGTCCATGTGGACGACATCCTGACGCGTGAAACAGATCATAGGTGAAAACGGGCCTGGCTTAAGAAGATATTGTGCTATCAATAGAGTCAATACCGGTCTATTCTACCAAAAGACAGCGGGAAAATCGGCGTTCAGATTTTGGAAAGAAAAACCCAGGGTATTACCGATGGATCGGGAAAAAGATGTGCTCCGGATATTGCAGTATATTCATTACAATCCAGTCAGGAGGGGATTAGTGGAAAGTCCGGAGGATTGGCAGCATTCAAGCTTCAGATATTATGAGTTTGGTGAAAAGTGCAGGATTGAGGTCGGGATGGGTTGATAAATAGGCTCAAGGTGTCTTCTACGGAGACTCCATCCTGACGCACAGGGCAAGCCAGAGGGGAGTGAGGAGAGTAGGGCCATTACCCAGTAGCCAATAGTATGGCGGTAAGACAACGGCGTTGGAGGAGAAATCCAACGCCGTTTTTATTTTGTAGGGACACGGCATGTTCACCCCTGCTTTATGCGGGGCCGTGTGTCCGGCTTTTCTCATATTAGTGCCCGTTGATAGGCGTCAGGATGTCGCATACAGACGCTCCATCCTGACGCACAACAAAAGAACCCCCTTGAGGAAAGCCACGATCTACGTGATGTCAATCCCATTGACCTGGCGGTTGCCATTCCCCCGGAACCACCACTTGACAATTGATGTTATTCTCGTTATCAATAGCAGGTGGAGTCTACCCGGTAAACTCTGATAAATATTTGAGTTAATAAACAAAATATTATCCCCAAGCCCTCTCGACCCCCGAGAGGCCATATCACCTTTTTCGAAAGGATGGTTGATCAAATCATGCTGGAAGATCTCAAGGCTCCAGGATCCTTTGGACTTGAAACCGTGCTCGATGAGGCGCGAACGTTCCCCCCGCCGGAGAAATTCCGCCGCCAGGCCCAGATCAATTCAATCGAACAGTATCAAAAAATGTATCACGAGAGTATCCACGACCCCGAGGCGTTCTGGGGACGAGTGGCCGGAGAATTACATTGGTTCAAGAAATGGGACCGGGTTTTCAATGGCGATAACGCCCCGTTTTTTAAGTGGTTCGAGGGTGGCAAGACCAACCTCAGCTACAACTGCCTTGACCGGCATCTCGACGGCCCAACCCGCAACAAGGCGGCTATCATCTGGGAGGGCGAACCGGGCGACCAGCGTGTCCTGACATACTGGGACCTGGCCCGCGAGGTCAAGAAATTCGCCAATGTATTGAGGAAGTTAGGTGTCAAGAAGGGTGAGCGCGTGGCGATATATCTTCCCATGATACCGGAGCTGGCAATTAGCATGCTGGCCTGCGCGCGGGTAGGGGCGATCCATACCGTGATTTTCGCCGGCTTCTCCGCCGAATCAATTCGGGATCGCGTTATCGACAGCCAGGCCAAGCTGGTCATCACCGCAGATGGCTCCTGGCGGAGGGGCAATGTCCTGCCTTTGAAAAATATCGTCGATGAGGCGGTCGAGGGGCTCGATTTCGTGCAGAATGTCATTATCGTGCGCCGTTCGCCAAATATGACTTTCCAGTTGCACGTGAAAGAGGGACGCGACCACTGGTACCATCGCCAAATGGAGGAGGCCAAAGCCGACAGCGAGCCCGAGCAGATGGACGCCGAGGACATGCTGTTCCTCCTTTACACCAGCGGCACCACCGGCAAACCTAAGGGGATTATCCACACCACCGGCGGGTATATGGTTTTCGCCTACCTGACAACCAAGCACATTTTCGACTTGAATGACAATGACGTTTTCTGGTGCACGGCCGATATCGGCTGGGTGACCGGGCACAGCTACGTCGTCTACGGGCCGCTGGCCAACGGCGGCACAGTCCTGATGTATGAGGGTTCTCCCGACTGGCCCGACCGCGGCCGATTCTGGGCGATGATCGAGCGATATGGAGTCACCAAATTCTACACCGCGCCGACCGCAATCAGGACATTCATGCGCTGGCGCAGCACCTGGCCGAAAAAATATGACCTGTCGTCGCTGAAACTGCTGGGCACGGTCGGCGAGCCGATCAACCCCGAGGCCTGGATGTGGTATCACAAAACAATCGGCCGCGAGAAATGCCCCATAGTCGATACCTGGTGGCAGACCGAAACCGGCGGTATCATGATTACACCTTTGCCGGGCGTGACCACCACCAAGCCGGGAAGCGCCACGGTGCCATTTTTCGGTATCGATGCCGCCGTGCTCACGGAAGATGGCCGCGAGACCGACGCCGGTTTCCTGGCAATCCGCAAGCCGTGGCCGGGGATGTTGCGCGGTATCTACGGCGACCCCGACCGTTACGTTCAGACCTACTGGTCGAAATGGTCCGGCATATATTTCCCCGGCGATGGCGCCAAGCGGGACAAGGATGGCTATTTCTGGATCTTGGGCCGGGTCGACGACGTGGTCAACGTGGCCGGGCATCGCATCGGCACAGCCGAGCTGGAAAGTGTCTTTGTGGAGCACGAGGCGGTGGCCGAATCAGCCGTAATAGGTGTCAATCATCATATCAAGGGGCAGGGGCTGGTGGCATTTATCAACCTTCGCGATGGTTACCAGGCCGACAAGAAACTCGAGGAAGAGCTAGGGCATTGGATTGCAAAGAAGATCGGTAAGTTCGCCATGCCCGAGCGAATCATCTTCTCCGGCGACCTGCCCAAGACGCGCTCGGGCAAAATCATGCGCCGCCTCTTGCGCGATATCGCCGATGGTAACGTGCTGGGTAACGTTACAACTCTGGCCGACCCCAGCGTCGTTGAAGCCTTAAAGGATAAGTATGACGAGGCGTAAGGCAAGCCAGTAGTGAGTAGCGAATAGTGAGTAGGGCGGACGGGCCTGCGTGTCCGCCCTTTCTTTTTATACATGAACGTGTCATCGCGAGGAGGCCGCAGGCCGACGTGGCGATCTCATCGAATCAAACCGGCGTCAAAACAATGCCATGAGATTGCCACGGCCCTCGTCCAAAAGGACTCGGGCCTCGCAATGACGCGTCCTATTTAAATTCTCCTCCAGCGCACCACGTGCAAGCCGTCGTCCAGGCAGCGGAACTCGTAGACGTTGCCATCACTGGGGCTCATGAAGGGGGATATGAGAAGGTCAACGTCGCTTTTGGTTTGTGGAATCATAATTTGATCGACGATAGAGCATGATTTATCGATCACCAAAATCCTATTGTCGGTTAATCCTTCGGCCAATAATAAAAGGAATATATTAGTGGAATCATCGACTCCCAAGAATTGTCCGAATGCCGCTGCTGAATCTTTCAATAAGAGATCGGTTTCATATGAGTTTAGTAGCAGGCCTCTGGTATTGGAATCTTGGTATTTATGGCACCTTATGGTGTATGAATTTTCGAGGCTGGCATAATACCGATATTTGTCTCCGGCCAACCATCCCCAAGAAGCAAAGTTTATAATATCATTGTTCGCAAATCCGAAATAATGTCCGTTTCCCATATCAAGAGTCAACACATCATTTGAATTCCGATACATGTTTAAGATCCTCGCCCCCGAGCCTACGCGGTAAGGCGTGATCCTATTAACGACGTGGCCGGCAGTGTCGGTCACAACAATATGGTCCTTGACTTCGCTGTGGATATATATCCTTGATAATGAATCGACAAAAATTCCCTTCAAAGATCCGCTGCGAATTTCCGAGTTATAAGCGAGCCGGTCCAGGGAGAAATCAAAAATCAAGTGCCCATCTTTCCCGAATCCTTTCAACTGTGAATCGTATGATAAGGCTATGTAGATATTTTCGAGCCGATCAACAAATCCCAGGTCCGGTTCATCACTGTTGCTCGGCATGCCGTCACCGCTATCGCGAGGCGGATATTCAATGAAATCGTAAGGGGTCTTATCGATTTTCAGCTCCCCCGGGCCATCGCCCCAGGGTATGATGCACATCTCCTCGGAAACATATTCGGCCATCGCGGCGCGGGCCCATAACATGCACAAAACGGCTATAAGCGATAGTCGAAACGGGATTGATCTGTGGCTTGTCATAAACTGTCGGTTCGCCGGCTGGCAGTAATATTATACGCTTATGTGGACCGTCTGGTCAAGCGATGATCAGGCGGCAATGAACGTGTCATCGCGAGGAGGCCGAAGGCCGACGTGGCGATCTCATCGAATCAAACCGGCGTCAAAACAATGCCATGAGATTGCCGCGGCCCAAATGGGCCTCGCAATGACATAATTGCGGCGTCAGCTCCTTTACCCCTGCCCTTGTGCGGGGTTTACCCCTGCCGGAGCGAAGCGTAGTGCGGGGTCAGACCTGACGGCTGACTTGGAAAGCGCCGTCGGGTGGGGCCGCCCGATTACGGGCAATCGGGGCAGCGGGCCGGAGGCGGCCCGAAACCCTTGAAGTAGTTTACGCAATATGTAACATCGAGGCCGTTGAACAGGCAATTGCCGTTGGCATCAGCGGCGGCATATATGAAACCGTGTGGCTGGCAGTCGCAGGTGTCGGGCGGCGGATTGCCGATTCCCTTGAAATAGGCCACCATGAACACGGCATCGATCCCGTTAAAGAGGTTATTGCCATTGGCATCGCCGGGCAAGAACTCGCAAGATGGGGCATCGAGTTGATTGAGATCGTAGGAATACATCGAGCGGCCATGCGTGCCCGAAACCAGCTTGCGGGTACCGTCATGCAGGTCGATATCGAAGACCGGGCAGATCGGATGGTTATCGCCCAGGGGAAGCCATGTCGCGCCGCCATCGCTGGTGTAATACATGCCAAAGTCGGTCCCGACATAGAGTCTGTCACCATACAGCGGATCGGGCAGGACATCGTTAATCGGGATATCGGCCAGATTGCCGCTGATATCGGCCCAGGTGGCCCCGTAATTGGTTGACTTGAATATGTGCGGCAACAGATCATCCTCTTTGTAGCCCGAGAATGTAACATAAGCCGCCG
>MEWP01000139.1:0-12206 GCA_001775395.1 candidate division Zixibacteria bacterium RBG_16_53_22
AGAGGGTCCCGCTATCGCCATAAGTTCTTGTCCATAATTGATTGCCGTCATTATCCGTTTTCACCAGAAAGAGGTCGGCAGAACTATCGGGCCCGAATGGCATGGTAGAACCGGTCAATATGAACCCATCGTTGCCTGTCTGAACAACGCAGGCGCCGTAATCCTCGCCCCATCCCCCGAATCTTTTGGTCCAGAGGGTATCCGGCGTTTGCGCAATCAGGGAGTCTATCGACAGCAAAACTCCAACACCGGAAATCAGCAACAGCCTGCCAAACATAGCACCATCCTTAACTTAACCCCGTTATCGCAAGTCACTACAGCCCATAAGAATCGCTTGTTGTCCGCAATGCCGATTTGAGTATCCCGAATGGCTCATTGGGAAAAAGTCGATTGAGTCGTCAATGTGTTAATCCGGATATCATTCCAGGAGATCAACAAAAGAGCGCTGTGCCCACGTTCCACTATTTCATCTGGATCGGCTTAGTGTCATGCCAGAACCGCCATCCCACCCTCGGCGGCTCGGAAAAGGGCCTAATCTCAAGTGAAACAAATGAATCCATTAGTCGTATTTTGATATAGAGCTGATAGACCGAAAGGGTAACGGGGAGGACGGCAAATGCGCTTAAAGAAAATCGCAACAATCGGGGGGGTTAGCCTTATCGCATGGGCGGCCGCAGCTTATGCGGTAGAACCGATCGCCAATCTGGATCGTATCCGCAGCGACCGGGTCATGGTAACCGGCATCGAGTTGAAAAAAGGAGGCGATTTCAGAATTAAAGGGGTCGGCATGATAAGCGGCAACAGCGATGATTTCGCCGCCTATGGCTGGCTTCTCGACTCGCAATCGCGCCAGCCGGTTTGGGTCATGGACCGCGATAACACCGAGCGCAAGGGCCGAGGCGGCATCCGGCAAGCCGACGACAAAATCAATCTCAAACCCGGCAAATACGAATTATACTTTTACGCCGCCACGGGATGGCTGGGCGAATTTACGTTCAAAGGCGATAATGTTTTCGAATTTTTCGGCAAGATATTCGACGGCGATTTCAAGAACGATGTCGAAGATCATATCGACGAATATTATATAGCGCTCTATCCCTCAAGCGATAATTTCAAAGATTATTCCACATTCACCCCCGAGGGTGGTTTTTCCGATGAGTTGATTCAGTTTATCATGGTCGGCGATTCAAAGTACCTGCAACAGGGTTTCAAACTCGACAGGCCGACGACGATTCGTATTTACGGGCTTACGGAATACCCCACCGGTTATAAGACTCCGGCCGATCTTGGCTGGATAATCAATGTCGATACACGCAATAAAGTCTGGGAGATGGATCGCTGGAATACCGACCCGGCCGGCGGCGGGCGCAAGAATCGCCTGGTCGATGAGGAAGTCGAGCTTCCCAAAGGCAGCTATGTCCTGCATTACGTTACCGACGATTCCCATTCTTTCGACAAGTTCAATGTCATGCCGCCATACGACCCGCTCAACTGGGGGATAGCGTTGCTGGCAACCTCAAGGACGGACAGAAGCGCCTTTCATCTTTTCGAGGCGCCGGGCAGGGGCGAGGCGCTGGTCTCTCTAACTCGTATCGGAGACGACGAATCGGTCTCGCAGGCTTTCAAATCAGACAAGGAAATGGAAATTCATATTCTGGCCCTGGGCGAGTGGTCGGGCGACTTCGCTGATTATGGTTGGATTGAAAACGCCTCGCAAGGCAGAACCGTCTGGGAAATGACCTACCGCAACACCGAACATGCCGGAGGGGCGCAGAAAAACCGCGTTTTCGACGGCACTGTCACGTTGCCGAAAGGCTCCTACGTGGCACACTACATGACCGACGACTCACACTCATACCAGGACTGGAACGACTCCCCTCCCTATGAGGCCGATATGTGGGGACTCTCCATATTCCCGGGACGAGAATTCGACAAGACGAAATTCCATCTGCTTAACGAGGACCAACTCGAAAAGAGCGCCGATATCCTGGTCAAGCTGACCAAGCTTGGAGATAATGTCCGCAAACGCGCCAAGTTCACGCTGGATAAGCAAACCAAGATCCGAGTATACGCGGTCGGCGAGGGCGACCAGGACGAGATGTTCGACTATGGCTGGATAGTTAATGACAAAACCGGCAAGGTCGTGTGGGAGATGACCTGGCGCAATACGGAGCCCGCCGGTGGAGCCTCGAAAAACAGACTCTACGACGACGCCCTGATTTTGGAACCAGGCATTTATGAGGTCAATTTCATTACCGACGGCTCACATTCGTTCAACGACTGGAATTCGGCCAAGCCCCGCGATCCGGCCAGCTGGGGCATAACCGTAAGTATCGATACGGGCCGGTCCAGCGCTTATCGGAGGGCGGCCGACAAATACTCCGACGCCGCTGACGACAGCAAGGCGGCCAAGAATTATGCGAGAGCTTTGAAGGATTATTATCGATTCAAGAAGAATTAAGACGGTTTCCTCAACAGACCTGTCATTCATGATTCGGGGTGCCCAAACGATTGGATACCCCGATTCAATTTTCGAGCCTCCCCGATAGTCATGAATTCCTAATTCCTCAGCCTCGGCTAACTTGGTATCGGCCACGGGCCGGCCGCCGCGCCTCGCTTGTGGCTTCGCGGCAGTGGACGCCAATGGCGCGGAGGGCGGCCAGGTATCGACAAGGCCGGCGCCGTATGCGGCAAAAAGCGTCGATCAGCGGCGCGGGGCATATGATGTCTGAGGCCGTGGCCGGCGGCCCGCAGGGCCGGCTGCATCGGCAACGGCAAGCCCTGGCGCGGTCAAGGAAGCGACTGGCTTTTGTAAGATTCGGCTTTGGTTAGAACCTCGAGCGATACTTCTTCGATCGCTCTGCGGGTAACATCGACTATCTGCCACCCCTGCTCATCGAAGAAACGACGGCAGAATGACAGTTCTTTTCTGATGACGCGGATATCATAATAATCCTGAATCCCCTCTTGAGCCTGAACCGCCCCGGCCAGATACAGCGACCTCTCCTCTCTGATCTTGGCCAGGATATCAGCCTCCATGAGAAGTCCAATTATATTTTCCCGGGGAACATCGGCAAGACGGGTCAAAAGGTTATCCTTTATCACCTCATCGGCGATAATCGGGATATTGGCGATCTTGACTCCGAAATTGCAGGCCAGGTACATGGCAATCGGGGTCTTACAGGTGCGCGAAAGCCCCAGAAGAACAATCTCGGCATCTTTCAGATGCGTGCCCCTGCCATCATCGTGCTCGACGGTATAGCCGATAGCATCAACTTTCTTATAGTAGCTGTCGTCGATTGCCTGTAAAATGCCCGGCCTGAAATGGGGATGGACATGGAGGAATTTCGACATGACGCTGATCATCGGCTCGAGAACGTTGATATTGAGAATCCCCTTCTTGGAAAGACGCTTGTGGAAATACTTGCTTAACTCCTCCGAGATGATGGAAAATATCACCAGGTAGCTTTTGTCGATATGCTGGAGAATCCTGTCGAATGATTTATGATCGCGGATCTCCTGGTAGGTATCGACCAGCGAATAGTCAACCTCGTTAGGCGAGTACTGCGCCAGAACAGCATCCAATAGCCGCTTGGCGGTCTTGCCGGTGCCATCGGAGATGATGACAATCTTCTTGGCCCGATGTTCCTCTCCGGCTGATCGCCTCCGCCGTTCGACTCGCCCTGTATTCCTCAAACGCATATTGACTCCTATACCCCCGCATTTATGAAAACCGTTGGCCCACGGAATAGCAAGGGGATTCATCAAGCGGCCACGGAGCCGCGCAATACCTAATTTCCTTAGATCAAGTCGGCATCTGTCCTAACGCCATTCCCACTGCTGGAAAGGATTCTTTATATCTGTCATGGCATTGACGATCAATTCGGCCAGGCCCCCGTAGAGGATATTGCATCTTTCGAAAACCCCATACGCCGAGAACAGGTCTCGTATCTGGCCTTTGCAATTGGAGCACGGCGCACACAAAAATTTCTTGTGTTCGGAGCTGATAATATCCTGGAAAACGTCCAGCACCTGACGCAACTTGGCCCGCCCCGCAACACTAATTCGCCAATCGGGGAAATTCAGGTTGGGCATGATGGCAAATCCACCTCCCCCGCCGCAGCAGAAGTTCTCGACCCCGTTGGGCATCATCTCCCTGAAATTGGGGCAGACTGCCTTTATGATTTCTCGCTGGGGTTTGACGATGCCCATCAATCTGACCATATTGCAGGGATCATGAAGAGTGACTTGCATATCGGCGTTGCGCAATGGATCAAGACGTAGCCGGCCGCTCTTCACTATTTCATTGAGAAAGGTGAGCGAACTCTCGCGAGGGACATTGAGGTCTCCGGTCAGGATGCGGTCGGCGATAACTGTTAGGGACTTGTGAGAATGGCCGCACTCGCCGATAACGATCTTCTTGACACCAAGCTTCTTGGCGATCCCGGCATGGCGCACGGCCACCCGGGCCAATTGCATGTCGTCGTACCAAACACCATAGTTGACACCATCGTAGCCGGAAAGCTCACTCGAGAGAGTATAGTTGATCCCGGCCGCCTCGAGTATGATGGCGAAAGCCTCGGGATTCTCCGGCCAGGCCAGATATTCACCGGCGTTGTGAACCAGGAGGATGTCGGCGCCGGCTTTATCGATCGGCCACTTGAAGTCAAGCCCGGTCTTCTCCCTTATCTCGTCCTCCATGAATTCAATGTTATCAAGAAAGCCTGGGGGAGTCATGCCGGTGGATGACCCCTTGCGAAGGTGCTGGACCGTGCCGAGTTCGTGAAGCTGTTTCGGCGCTATTCCCAACTCCTGGCTGAATATTTTCCTGATTTCGCGGGTAACCAGGCCGTTATCTACGCCAATCGGGCAGGCCTGAGCGCAACGGCGGCAGATAGTGCATCGATATGACAGCTCAAGCAGGCGCGCCAGCAGGTTCCAGGTCAGGTCGATATCGTTGCCACTTAGCCTCGATAGAATTTTGCCGCCCGACTTGACATATTTCTTATACAGTCGTCTCAGGATCCCGGAACGATAGCCGGGACGGTAGATTTCAATCTCGCCGGACTCTTCGAATATCCGGCAGGCCCCCGAGCAGGTTTGGCATTGGGAGCAATATTCCATGGTCAGTAAAAGAGGCTGCAGGAATGTCCAATTGTCATGCCCATTGAAAAGCCTTTTTAAACCCGCCAGGAATTTCTCAAGCATGGCGCGCTTGTCATTTTCGCTTTCGGGTCTGGGAAGCATGACTGCCGAGACACCATCGAGCCCGCATTCAAATCTATCCATCTGTTCTCTTGTCAAACAACGTATTTTCGGCTCGAGCTCGAGCTTGTCATATGGAGAAGGCAACGGCCGGAATTGGGCCGGGTCCAACTCCACGAGCTGACCCCCCGGCCGGGAAATATCATCAGGCGTGATTCTCTTGGCAGCCATGGCTAATTACCCGGCTCTCCCCTATCGCCTGCGGCGCCTTCGCTCCAGGTCTTTCCGGTGGCAATATGCGGCGCGGTCCAGCTCACCCGATTTCCAAGAGCCTCGACAACATCTCTTTCAAGCCTGCTCCCCGGCGCGTTGGGCGAATCATCCCATCTGACTCGGTGATACGTGAAAAATTTGGCCACGAAATGAGTCATGGTGGTGAACGGCAGGTAAGCCAAGAAGATCGCCGCCAGGGAAATCTCGATTCTGATAAGCATGGGCAAATCCCCGGTTGCGCTGAAAGATATCAGGTCATGCACAAAGGTCCTCAGGAAATCATATGACAGATCCGCCGAAAGCCAGGCCGATAAGCCAACCGCAAAAAGAGTTAGAAGCAATAAAAGGTCGAAGTAGTTGGAAACGGAGGAGAATTCGCGGTAATTCTTTCTCAAAGTACGCGTAAGAAGAAGCCCCGCGGAACCTATCAGGCCCAGAGCCCATCCGAGCGCCCCGACCACAATCGTCGAAAATCGAATGAGCCTTATGTATAAGCTCGCGGAATCGGCTGAAAAATCCACACCCCACATCATCAGCAATGCGCCGGTGGACAATAAAACAATCAATCCTATCAGCGCATACAGGCCAAGATGGAAAGGAAACGAGAAATACCACAGCCCTCTGTTGTATCGATGGAGGGTCTTCAATCCGAAAATTTCACGAGCAATCTCCTTGACCTCGCCTGCAATAGAGGACCGAACGGGCTTTGTCCACCAATCGGAGTCCTCATGGCGTGAGCCGCCGTAACGCTCCTTCCCTTTCTCATGCGGAATGGGGTAGAGGTCCCAACGCAGATGTATCGGCATGCGGGAGATTTTGATCGTTTTGACAACGATGCCAACGGCAAAAATCAGCAATGATGCATAAATCGATATTTGCAGGGCAGGCATTTGGAATTCCTTGTCAATTGCGGATTAGCGGCCTTGTTGGTCAGGATCTAAACACATCCGGTCGGTTTCGCCAGACCTGCCACTTTACACGCCCCCTTGGCCGGTCCCGACGGGAACATGGTATATATCTCTTTTAAGGAAAATCCGGTCTCCTTGCAGAGCTTTCTAACCATCGGCGCAATACCGAATTTCAGATAATATTCCCTCAGGTAGTTGACGATTTTCCAATGATTCTCTGTCATCTCGGCAACGCCCTCGGCGTTCGCCAGCGCCCCGGCAATCTCCTGATTCCAGGCGCCGGTGTCCTGCATGAATCCGTCCTCATCGACCTCGATGTTGAAAGAGCCGCAGTCAAAAAGGGGCATCTTCACGTCCTCCAGTCAAATTCCATATCAAAAATACAGTCCACATCCTATTGCATCTACATAATGGAGCCACTTTTCCTTATCGCTTTGCATTGCTACTCTAAGGGTGGCCCGTTTTACTATTCAATTCGACAAGCACATTGTCAAGTGTCTAATTTGGCCGCAACAATGATGCGCTTCAGGCCATGCACAGCATAAATATCGGCGTGACCTTCATGAATATTCGGAAATTTCACGGGTATATGAATGTTGTGGATAAGAATATATAACGTTATGGAATCGGAATATAGAATTTGTTAGAATGACGGGAAATTGGGCGTGTTCGAATTGGGCATATTCTTGTCGGCCGGAAAAAAGCGTCTATTGACGATAAATCGAAAGCCATAATATAATCATTGAGAACATGATATGGTTGCAGGAAAGAGAGGTATATCATGATTGCCACACTGGGTATCGGTTTTGGGACAGCGACGGCGCTGGTGCTGCTGTTTCTGTTCCTCATATTGCCGTCGATCAAGAATATCGGGCCGACCGAGGTTGGCCTGGTCATCAAGCGATTTTCGTTCAAGAAGCTTTCGGATGAAAATCCGATCGCATTCAATGGCGAGGCCGGTTATCAGGCAGATTTGTTGATGCCGGGATTTCGATTCAAGTTCTGGATCTGGTATAAGGTGCAGAAGTTTCCGTGGGTCCAGGTGCCGGCCGGGGAGATTGGTGTCGTGATCGCGCAGGTCGGCCAGCCGCTTCCTACTGGCGCCAAATCAGCCGTTTACAAAAAGGATTTCGGCGATTTTACCAGGCTCCGGGAGTTTGTTAGGAATGGAGGCCAGAAAGGAGTTCAGCGGCCAGTGCTAGCGCCGGGCACATTGGCGCCGATTCATCCGGTGGGATTTCTGATTATCACCAGGGAAAAAGTCTATGGAATCCCCGTTGCTCCCGAATACCAGCAATCGGCGGATAGGGGAATCTTGAATACCAAGTCTTTTGGGCTTGAGCCCGAGAAATTGATCGTTACCCGAATTGAACCTCGCATGATATCCACACCCCGTGACCAGGGTGATATCCGTGGCGAAAATCATGCGCGGGATGGCAAACCCAGAATAGTCGATACGGTCGGCATAGTGACAGTATTCGAGGGCCAGCCGCTGGAGGGTGGTGATATCGCCAGTCGTCTGGGCGGATTTAAGGATATCGAGGGGCTCGAGACCCAGGCCAACATATCGGATCTTCAATTACAGGAAACGCTACTCGGCAGTAAGAATCATCTCCACAACAACTACCAGGACTTTCAAGCGTTCTTGGATAACGGGGGTAAGATCGGCCTGCAGCACGATCCCCTGCTTTACGGCGCATTTAATCTCAATCCCTTTCTCGTATCCGTAGAGCTGATGCCGATGCTGGTAGTCGAACAGGGACAGGTGGCCGTAATCAAGTCATACGTCGGGCTTCCAACGGTGGATACATCGGGCGCGGAATTCAAATATGGATCGCTGGTGCGGCCGGGCCGGCGCGGCATCTGGCAGGAGGCTCTGCGAACAGGCAAGTACCCGATAAATCCGCATTGCTACGTGGCCGAGGTAGTGCCGACCGCCATCCTGACTCTCAATTGGGCGGAGGCGGTCTCTCAGGCTCACAACCTGGATCGGAATCTCAAACAGATCACCGCCAAGAGCAGAGAGGGGTTTATTTTCAATATCGATCTGCAAGTGCAAATACATGTTCCCGACACCAAGGCGCCTCGTGTCATTTCCATGGTCGGCACGATGCAGAACCTGGTCAACGAGGTGCTTCAGGCCGCCGTGGGCAACCATTTCCGAGACAAGATTCAGAGCATGCCGGCGGTGTCATTCATAGAGACCCGCCAAAGTGTCCAGGAGGAGGCTTTTCATCATATCAGCGAGAAACTATCGGAATACCAGGTAGAGACCAAGGGGGTCTACATACAGGACGTGGTCCTTCCCGAGGCCCTGGTTATCGTCTTGACACAGCGGGAAATCGCCAACCAGCAGATCGAGACTTTCAAGAAACAGAAGCAGTCGCAGGAGCAGCGCGTGCTTATGGAAAATACCAAAGGTACCGCGGACATGCAGGCTGAACTGGCAAAATCGAGGGTCGAAATCGATATCAAGGGAAACAGGGCCGATGCCCGTAAAGCGGAGGCCGACGGCGAAGCCACCTATATCGAAAAGACCGGCACGGCCCAGGGCGCCCAGGTGAGAGCTGTCGGCCTGGCAAGAGCTGAGGCATTTGAACGCCAGGTCGCCGCTTTGGGGCAGATCCCTACGGCCATCGTAAATAGCATTACCGCGCTGGCGGAAAACGGCGTAAAAATAATGCCCGAAACCCTGGTGACAGGCGGCGGCAGCGCTCTCGACGGAGCATTGGCTACCCTGATGGGGTATTTGCGAGTGCAGCACCCCGGCTCTCCCCCGGCGCATGAGACAAAAGCATCCATCGAAAAGCCTGACAAGAAGTCGCAAGACAAAATGTGAATCGCAAGCCCCGGGGCGAACCAGGTTCAACACCTGGCTCGCCCACAGGGAATTGAAGCGTATTTTGTCGCCCGGCGCGAGCAGAACGTTAACTTGATACTTTGCTGATATATAATCAGATATAAGATCGTTACCCCACCGGGCCCGAACGCGACTCAAGATATCTGTTGCCGTGGTTGCCGGCTGGCCTGGCGCTTTAGCCTTCGACACATTTCCCTTCCAGGACTTTCCCCGAAAGTCCGGTGTAATTTCAGAGAACTTTGGTTTTGATAAATGGTTAACTATTTTGGGAAGTGGAAATTGTCATTTTTCAAGAATCGAGGAATCTCCCGGCCTTTTTCCCCGTGAAAAAGTTCCGCAGGGTCGTAGTCCCGACCGGAGTTGTCGGGGCGTGACCCTGCGGTGTGTGAGAGCAAGTGCGTGTCGGGTCACGGCCTACGGCCTACCCGGACGGGTCCGTATGGACGACCCGACACAACAAGAAGGAATTGCGGAAAATGGTGGAGATCATTCAGCCGAAATTTCTGGGGAAACTCATCTTACCCTTGTCATTGACTTACAAAGTCTAAATGGCTACAATGAACACGATGCGGAATTCGGAAATTGCATTTGGGAGGATATATGCAAACTAACTTTCCATTGAAATCCATATTTGTGGCCTTGATCACGATTCTTGCGCTGGCCAACGGCGCATTGGCTGCAGACGGCGCGCTGACACCGGAGCTGGTCGGTCAGATACGAGGCTCTCTCGAGCTGGATACTCAATCGCGGGCACTCTATAACGCCATTACCAACAACGATGTCAATGAGCTGGCCTTAAATCGCGATCTGCTTCGCCGGCATAATGAGCTTTACAGCCACAAGATAAAGGCCAGAGGAATCACCAATCAGAAATCAAGCGGTCGTTGCTGGCTGTTTGCCGGCTTAAATTTAATGCGGCCGCATGTCATCGAAAAACATAAGCTGAACAGCTTCGAGTTCTCGCAGAATTACCTGGCTTTCTGGGACAAGATGGAAAAAGCCAACACCTTCCTCGAACATATGATCGATTTTCGCGACCGCGACGTGCTCGATCGCGAGGTCGAGATACTCCTGCGCGACCCGATCCCGGATGGCGGCTGGTGGGAGTATGTTGTCGCCTTGATCAAGAAATACGGCGTAGTCCCGAAAGATATCATGCCGGAAACCAAAAGCTCGGAAAAAACCGACATGATGAACAGGCTGGTTGGCCGTAAACTGCGCGCCGATGCCATCAAGATTCGAGAATTGGCCGGCTACGGAGGTTCGGTCGATTCCCTTCGGGCCGAGAAGCAGAAAATGCTGGGCGAGGCCTATCGCATGCTCGTTCTGAACCTGGGCGAGCCGCCTGTCGAATTCCAGTGGCGCTACGAGGAGAAAGATTCGACGGTCGCCGCCCTCAAGACATATACACCCAACAGCTTCTTCGATGAATTCGTAAATATCGACCTTGATGAATACGTGAGCGTCTTTAATGACCCCGCCAAGGAACTCGGGAAGCATTATCAAGTGAGGTTATCGAGAAATATCTACGACGGCAGAGATATCGATTATGTCACGGTCGAGAGCGACGCGCTCAAGGAAATGGCGGCCAAATCGGTGCTGGCTGACCAGCCGGTGTGGTTTTCCTGCGATGTCGGCAAAGACCAGGACGGCAAGGACGGAATCATGGCATCGGATATTTACGATTATGGTTCGCTTTACGATGTCGATTTTGATATGACCAAAGCCCAGCGAACCCTGTATCGCGAAAGCTCACCTAACCACGCTATGGTCTTTGTCGGAGTCGATATCAAAGACGATAAGCCGGTTAAATGGCTGGTGGAAAATAGCTGGGGCACCGAGCGGGGCTCCGGCGGCTACTGGGCATTGTACGATTCGTGGTTCGACAGCCATGTGTTTGAAATCATTGTCCAGAAGCAATTCATGCCCAGGAAAATTCTCGAAATGTACGACCAGCCGGTCGTTGTCGTTCCGCCATGGGATCCGATGTTCGAAATGATGAGGTAACAACATACTGCAGGGTTACTACTATCAAAATTATCGTATAGAAATCCGGCCTCAAGAAAACCCCCTGCTGAATAGCAGGGGGTTGCAAGTTTGGTAGCGCTGGAAGGATTTGAACCTTCGACCTTCGGGTTATGAGCCGGATGTAAACTCCAAACACGGGACAATACCGAACAATAAAGGACAACAAGGGCAAAGACTTACGCCTTGTCGTCTTTTCCGGTATTGTCCCGTTTTGTCCCGTATTACGGCGTATTATGTTAGAAAAATGTTAGAAAGAATCATGGTGGTTTTCGAAATAGCGGACATACGATAGGCTTTTGTTATTGACTATAGCTTCACAGGCACGCCAAGAATTTTCCCGCCAGTAGTAATGGCTGACTCCAGCAGACTTCTGCGGATTCCATACGGCGCCAACCACCATTTTTCAAAAAGAACTTTGCCAAGATGCCAGCTGCGGCCGATCTTTTTTAGCCGCACATCTGGCGATGGTTCGGCGAAAAAGTTTCCAAATGCAAATCCAGCGAGGTCCTCTCCCGCTTCCAGCATGCAGAAACCATCTCCGCAGAATTGGGCATCGGCCCTCTTTCCGCTAATTTCGCCTGCTATTCGTTCGGCCACAATCAGCGCTTGGGAATGGGCAAAAACCCCGGCTTTCGGCAGCATAAGCGGGACATCGGGCTTCCAGCGTCCCGGCATAGATACTGCGGTGACATCGCCGATGGCGTAAACGTTTTCGTGTTGAGTGGCTAGCGTGTTTCTGTCGACAGGGATCCATCCTGCGGAATTTGCCAAGCCAGAATCCTGCACGAAACGGGCGCTGCGGTGCGGGGGAATCAAAACGAGCATGTCATATCGAAATTCGGTGTTACCCTCAAATTTCAATGTTTTGCTTGAAGGATCGACGGATGTAAGTTTGTGCAATGGATGGTAGTTAATTCCGCGCGATTCCAGAG
>MEWP01000139.1:12237-13321 GCA_001775395.1 candidate division Zixibacteria bacterium RBG_16_53_22
TGAGATTCTGGCGTGAACAGATGGACCTCAAAGTTCTCCAGTTTCCGTTTTCGTCGAAGGAAATCTGCAATGAGCATGGCACCTTCGTGCGGCGCGCCAGGACATTTGTATGGGGTCAACCACGCTAAGGCTATCTTGCCGCCTCCAAAATTCCGCAGGGAATTGAATAATTTCTCTGATCCTTCCGCCGTAAAGAAAGTCTGCACGCTGTCATCAATTCCCGGAATTGAATCAAAAGCGGGTTCTGCCCCGGAGGCAATGACGAGATAATCAAAAGGTATGACGGTTCCATCAGCCTTAACTGCCCTTTTTGATAAATCAATGTTTTGCACGGAAGCCTGGACGAATTCGATATCCGACCCCAGAAGATCCCGTATTGGCCTTCTGATCTGCTCCAAGGTGCGCATTCCGACCATCACCCATAGAAACGAGGGGGCGAAAGAATGAATCGGCGTCTGGTCGATGACCGTGATTTGATTCTCGCGGGAGATTAGCTTTCGGAGCTTATTAGCCGCCACAAGGCCGCCGGATCCAGCCCCGATTATTACTATCTTCTTAGCTTTCATTTTTCCCCTTAAGGTGTTTTATTGAATTTCAGAATACGATGACTTTGTCGGCCCAAACCGTCCATTCGGTCAACTCTTCCATCGAGCTCTTATGTACACCCTGTATCATTTCTTCGGGCCTCGACCCTCTGGCGTCCATACATGAACCACAGGCGCCGATCGCAACCTTCCTCGAAACCAGCGATTTTAGCATTCGCTCGAGGTTGTAGTAGCCGTTCGGCGTGGCCTGTCCGGACTTGCCACAGGACACGGCGTCGGCCAACAGGAAGACCTTCAATTCGGAATTTGGCACTTTCGACAAGGATATTGCCAGCCTCATACCGTTGTATGATCGTTCCGTTCCATATGGCGGATCGTTTAAAATGATTAGGATTTTCATTCCTGCCCTGCGCTCTCTATACCATTGTTGACACTCCTATTCGATTACTTTCAGTTGTAGAATTCGCTCGAAATAGTTCCCCTGCATTCCTTCCTTAGGTTTTCCCTTTACGGATTCGCCCTTGGTTAGCATTACCTGC
>MEWP01000139.1:13508-25278 GCA_001775395.1 candidate division Zixibacteria bacterium RBG_16_53_22
TGTTGGCCTGGCAGCCTCCGCAAAGGTTGGTAAACCAAACTATCAGAGGCTTGGAGTCTCGATAATCTGTGAGTCTGTAGATTTTTCCATCCAGACCGCGGAGTTCGAAAGCCGGCGCTTTTGAAACCGTGCTGTCATGAGAGCCCCCGGTATTGCTGGTTTCCGGCCGAGTCGGGACAGCAGAAATTAATCCCAAAACAACCGCAAATAGAAAAGTCCAATAGGTTCGCATTAATTATCTCCTTTCCACGGTCTATTCCACAACCCTTAGATGTAGAATTCGCTCGAAATAGTTCCCCTGCATTCCTTCCTTGGGTTTTCCCTTTACGGATTCGCCCTTGGTTAGCATTACCTGCAGGGTAACAAACCCATCGGCCGCGGAATCAGATGGGCGAATCGTCATCGGCAGGACGGTGACATGAGCGTCGGGATAAGACTCCGATTTATCGCCGACCAACCTGCAGGCCATCGGAAGATTGGACTCCCAGCCAGGTGGAAATTTCGATAATGATGATGATTCAATAAGGCCGGGATCGGTATACAACCAGGCGTTCCGATAAGGAATCTGGCCCTCATCGGACGTCTTATAGCCGATCACGGTGAGAACTGTGAGCGCCTGGCCCCGCTTGGCCGAAAGCAAAAAGGAGCCGTCCTTCTGTTTCAGGGAAGTTTTCGTGTCCTTGTTGACGATGTCAATGATAAGGTCGGGGCCATCGACCCAACTACCGTTGTTAATGTGGCAGGAAAGGCAGTTTGGAGATTCCCCCAAAATGCCAACGGCGGGCGGATAAGCAGCAACGCCGACCGCAATTGCCGCCACGAGAATTCCCGCAAGCGTAAAATGCTTGGTTTTTGATTTCATGACAATCCTCCCTTAGTTATTGTTGTTGGGGGCCGAGCTCATTTTTCTACCGGCATGCCCGATTCTTGCCATTCGGTAACGCCATCCTCAAGCCGAAAAGCCTTGAAGCCTTTAGCCCTCATAATTTTCACCGCCTCCTGTGCCAGGACACAATACGGCCCGCGGCAGTAAGCCACGATTTCTTTTTCCTTGGATAATCGGGCGATCGATGTTTTCAGTTCATGAAGCGGAACCGAGCGGGCGAAAGGTACATGGCCGGCGATATATTCGTCCCGGGGCCTTACATCAAGAATGACAATCTCTCCGGCCTTGGCCTGTTTGAGAAGTTTCCTCTTATCCACCGGTTCCAGCCTTTTGGGATCGTCAAAATAGTCTCTAACAAGGAGATCGATTTCGGCCAGCCGGGCAGCCGCCAGATTGCGTAGGCTTCCGAAGAACCGGCAGACCTCCTCGTCGGCTAGGCGGTAGTAAACGCGCAGCCCGTCTTTGCGCGCATCCACCAAACGAGCACCCCGTAATATTTGCAGGTGCCTGGAAGTGTTGGCTATGCTCATGGCCGCCTGATCCGCCAGAATTTCGACGGATTTTTCCGACTGGCATAAGAGATCCAGAAGCTCCAGCCTTTTGGGGCTGGCCACGGCGTGCCCGATACGCGCGAACTGCTCGAAAATCCTGTCTTTGGTTTCCCTTGGTCTTGCCAAACAGACCTCCTTAACTATTCAATTGAACGATTGAATATAATAAATAGTTCCAGGGCAGGCAAGTCAATTCTTTTGCATATGTCGATTGAGGGTAGACGCCAAACTCCCCGAAGGCCTAAGAATATTAATCGCTTAAGTGTTTTGATGCCATGCGGGGGCCGGCAGTTTAATAATTGAATAATTCAATTCATGAGCCGAATAAGTGGCTTTAGAATCCGAATTTAAAGTCATTCAGATATCCGTAATCAGGATGTTTATCTTTAAATCCGTATCGGACTAACCCCTGGAACTTACATGCCGCCCCGCTCGTTTTAAAAATCTATGTTATTGACAGAATGCAATCGGGGCATATATTGCCATTGAGAATTATTATGAATAGCCTCGTCAAAAATTCCCTTCCAGCAATTACCGCGATTGTTATTTTGGTCGCCCTGGCGCCGTATCTGCTTCCAGGCCTCTTCTGCCATGATGAATGTTGCGATGAGGGAATTTCATGCGGGGCACCATCAGGGCAGTGCAACTGCGCATTAACCGGAATTTATTTCGCCGAATATCAACATACGATCGACCTCGTCGCCTTGGGACAAGCGAAATCAATCGATTGGCAACTTTCACTTGACGACTTTTCTCGCGAATATTATCGCCCTCCTGAAATTAACGCCATCTGATCTTAGAACGCCCAAGCGTTTTCATAGCTGATCACTCATAGTTCCATGTATCGCATCGATCGCCCACGCTGATCGATGCAGACTATCAATCCGCGGCTTTGCTTGCCCGTGGCTTTCAGGAGGTTTATCGAATGAAATCAAAGAAATTTATCGTAGCAGTAGCGCTTTGCGTGCTCGTCATCGCGACATTGTTGATAACAATGAGTTATCGGGGTCAAAGCCAATCCCGGCCAACTGGCGCCGTGGCATCGGCACAATCGTCGCTTCAATCACAGCAAGATCCAAAAACCGTAACAAGCACCGACGGTGAAGACCGGGGAAGCGGGATCGATTGGTGCCGCGAGCACAAGGTGCCGGAATCGGAATGCACGCTCTGCCATCCCGAATTGGTCGATTCGTTCAAGGCCAAAAACGACTGGTGCGGGGCGCATGGTCTGCCCGAATCGCACTGCCGGGAGTGCAACCCGGGGATAAAGTTTCCTCAAGAGCCGTTAACGCTCGATCCTTCGGATGAGCAGAAGAAATATTCAATATTTTTTCCGACGAATGAGCGCGACTGCTCTACCAATGATGCCGTGATCCAATTCACGTCAGACGAGACCGCCGAACGCTGCGGCTTATCATACACTTCCGCCATAGAGGCCCCGGTCTCATCATTCATTGAAGCGCCCGCCGAAGTCGTATTTGACGGCACCAAGACAACTGCCGTCACTACGACTATTCCCATCGTCATCATCAGGTGGGTAAGCGAGCCGGGGCAATCGATATCAAAAGGTCATAAGCTGGCCGAAGCGAGCTCGCCGGATATCGCCAATCTGGAGGCGGAGCTTATCGAAGCGCAGGCGGAATGGACCGCGAGGCAGCAGGAATTGACCCGCAAGGAAAAACTTTACCAAGAGGATATCGTCAAAACCGCAGATTATCAGACGGCCATCACCGATGCCAAAGTATCGGAAGCTCGCGTCGTGAAAACAAGAGGGCTTTTATCGGCGGCGGGATTCTCAGATCAGGATATTGATGCGCTTGTTGAAGCGAAATCGATATCGGCCAATTTTGCCCTCAGGGCTCCGGCCAGCGGAATATTGGTCGAAAGACAGGCCAAGCCAGGACAACTGATTTCTGCTGGTGAATCAATGGCCCTAATTTCCGATATGGGCTCGCTCTGGGTAGAGGCGAATGTCGGAGAAAAAGATATCAGGATAGTTAAAATCGGGCAAAGCGCCGAATTTTCCCTGGATGGAGGCTCGGTCGACAGGGTTTCAGGCAAAGTAATCTGGGTGGCCCAGTACCTTGATGAAATCACCCGTTCTGGTACGGTCAGAGTTGAGTTCACATCTGCTGATGGCGGAATCCGAGCGCGCGAATTCGGACGCTTATTCATCTATACTGATGACAGCTCTTCAAAAGTCCTGGTCCCCAAAGATGCGGTTCAGTGGGAGGGCTGCTGCAATGTCGTTTTCGTGCAGGAAGCAGCGGATCGCATACGGCCGCGCAAAGTGAAAATAGGGCGGGGCGATATGGAATCTTATCTGGTCTACGATGGCCTGCGGGCCGGTGAAAAAGTGGTCGTTTCGGGCAGCTATCTGTTGAAAACGGAACTCATGAAAGAGAGCATCGGCGCCGGCTGCTGCGAAATAAAGCCGGGGGCATGAGACCAACTTGCTGGAAAAACTGATTGATTTTACGATTCGCAGACGGCTTCTGATTCTTTTCCTGGCATGCCTTCTCGTCATTTTGGGACTGGCGGCATTGTGGAAACTCCCCTTCGACGCATTCCCCGACACTACTCCGGTTCTGGTACAAGTCAACGTTTCGGCTTCGGGATGGTCCCCTGAGGAGATGGAGCGTCAGGTGAGTTTTCCCGTCGAACGGGCCCTGGCGGGGCTGACAGGGCTCACGGAGGTGCGCTCCATTTCAAAATTCGGATTGTCGCAGGTGACGCTCATTTTCGACGATGAAACCAATATTTACCTGGCCAGGCAGCAAGTCAGCGAACGCCTCGTGGGCATCGACTTGCCGGATGGCGTGGAGGCCCCGCAGTTGGGTCCCATCTCCACCGGCCTTGGGGAAATATTTCACTACGTTGTCCTGGGAAAGACGCCCGAAATCACCGAAAGCCGAACGGTTCAAGATTGGATAATCAAACCGCAACTGCAATCGCTTCCGGGCGTGGCCGAGGTGAACAGCTGGGGCGGCTATGAAAAACAATACCACGTCCTGGTCGATCCGAACCGGCTGGTGCAATACGGCCTCTCGCTATCAGAGGTCGCCGATGCGCTCCGGGAAAATCTCGGCAATGTCGCCGGGGGCCGGATCGTGCGAGGCGGCGAACAGACCGTGGTGCGCGGCATCGGCATTGTAGGGCGACGGGAAGAGATCGAGGAACTGGTCGTGACGACCCGAAATGGGGTGCCGATTCATATCCACGACCTCGGCGAGGTTGTGATCGGGCATGAGATCCGCCGCGGCGCGACCACCTTCGATGGAAAGGGCGAGGCGGTTTTGGGTCTAGCATTTCTGCTTACCGGCCAGAATTCGAAGGAAGTCACCGAGCGGCTGTCCCAGCGGCTGGAGGAAGTCAAATCGTCGCTTCCTGAAGGAGTCGAGGTCAAGACCGTTTACAGCCGCACCGACCTTGTCAAGAATGTTCTTTCCACTGTCGAGCACAATTTGTTCTGGGGCGCCATCCTCGTTGTTTCCGTTTTATTCCTATTTTTGGGAAATATCAGGGCCGGCCTGATCGTGGCTTCGGCCATTCCTCTATCGATGATGTTCGCCTTCGACATGATGACGCGCGTAGGCATTGCCGGTAGCCTCATGAGTCTTGGCGCCATCGATTTTGGGCTGGCCGTGGATAATGCTGTCGTTCAGGTTGAAAACTGCGTCAGGCGCCTGACACATACCGGCGCGGAACGGTCAAGGCTGGATGTCATTCGCGATGCAATCTTGGAAGTTCGTAAACCCACACTTTTTGGAGTTTTGATAATTATCATCGTGTACCTTCCCATACTCAGCCTGCAGGGAATTGAAGGAAAGCTCTTTCGGCCCATGGCCTTGACGGTCGTATTTGTACTGACTGGTTCGCTGCTTGTGTCTTTCACGGTTTTGCCGGCGCTGATAGCGACTTTTCTGAAACTCAAATCGGAGGCGAGAGAGCCATTTGTTGTAATCGGGCTTCGAAAACTCTATCGTCCTGTTCTGGATTGGGCTCTGAAGCGCAGGCGGATTGTGCTGCTGGTTTCGGCCTCGCTTCTGATAGCAGGGACGGCGCTTTTCAGCCGACTGGGATCGGAATTTGTCCCGAGGCTCAGTGAAGGAACTATCGTAATTAATATGATCCGCCTGGCCGGAGTTTCGCTGGAACAATCGGTCGATTACGGAACGCGCGTCGAGCAGATTCTCATGGGAAAATTCCCCGATGAGATCCAGCATATCTGGACGCGTACCGGCACCGCCGAATTGGCTACGGACCCGATGGGAATGGAACTCTCGGATGTTTTCATTACGCTCACACCGAGGGATACATGGAGAAATGCGAAAGACCAAAGCGATCTGGTGGCCAAAATGGATGCAGAATTGGCGGATCTTCCCGGTATGAACATGGTTTTTACCCAGCCCATCGAGATGCGCGTCAATGAAATGATTGCGGGGATCCGCGCTGATGTGGGAATCAAATTATCCGGCGATGATCTCGGGGTGCTGGAATCCAAAGCCGAGGAGATCGCCAGTCTCGTCAAGACCATTCCCGGCAGCGCCGATGTCACCGTCGAACAAATAACAGGCCAGCCTGCTTTCGACATTGAAATCGATAGACAAAGGCTTTCGCGATTCGATTTATCGGCGCGTGAAGTATTGAACTATATCGAGAGTTTTGGCGGTATCCAGGTCGGAGAGATGTACGAGGGGCAACGCCGTTTTCGTCTGGCGCTCCGCATGGATCCGACTTATCGCAGCGTCGTGGAGGATGTCGAGCGCATTCCGATTTATGCCAGATCCGGACAGATCGTGACACTCGATCGCGTGACCGAGCTGAAGCTCACGACCGGGCCATCAACGATCACTCGCGAATGGGGCAAAAGGCGGATCACGGTCCAATGCAACGTCAGGGGGCGCGACGTCGGTTCGCTTGTCAACGAGGTTCGCAAGAGAATAGCTTCCGACATTAAACTTGATCCTGGCTATTTTGTCCGCTATGGGGGCCAGTTTGAAAATTTGGAGCGGGCCCGCAATAGGCTCTTAGTTGTCGTGCCGCTGGCGTTGGGCCTTATCTTTGGACTTTTATATTTGACCTATAGGTCGGTTCGCGATGCGATTCTCATTTTCACGGGCGTTCCGTTGGCTATGTTGGGAGGCGTTGTGGCGCTTGCCACTCGCGGGATGCCTTTCTCCATATCTGCCGGAGTCGGATTCATAGCCCTTTCTGGCATTGCCGTATTGAATGGTCTGGTGCTGGTCTCCATGATCAAGCGAAACCGTGCCGAAGGGATGGACATGCATTCATCCATCAGGGAAGGCGCACTGACGCGCCTGAGGCCGGTTCTGATGACAGCGTTAGTGGCTTCGCTGGGATTTGTGCCGATGGCATTATCGCGGGGAGTGGGGGCGGAAGTGCAAAGGCCGCTGGCCACGACAGTGATTGGCGGAATTCTCACATCGACCGCGCTGACATTGATCGTCCTGCCGGTCTTGTATTCAATCTTTGGAAAGAAAAGTGCTTCGGAGATGTAGGATGGAAAAAATAATAATATCAGCCCGTCGGGCTCTGTTAGTAATAAGTGCGCTGGCTTTCTGGCCGGACGTATCTTTGGCCAATGACCTTCTTTCGCTTGAAAAGGCGATTGAATTGGGATTGCCGAATCATCCCCGCCTGCAGGCCGCCAAGGGGAATCTCGATGCAAACAGGGGGGATTTCTGGGAGGCGGTCAGCCCGGAAAACCCAGTACTGAGTGTTGAAAATGAGCAGATTCCCAAGGGGCTCGGCTTTTCTCATTATCAGCAGCAGAATATCGGCATCTCGCAAACACTTGATTTTCCCCTTGTCACATATTTTAGAGGGAGATCAGCGAATCTATCTACTCAGGCAACAAGAATCTCACTTGATTTAGCCAAGGCTGAGGTTAAAGGCGAGATCACTGTGGCCTATGTCGACTTATGGATTTCTTCCAAACGCGTTAACCTCTTTGATTCCTTGGCTGTCACCGCGGAGCGTTTGGCGTACGCGGCAAGAAGGCGTCAGGCCGTGGGCGATGCCACTGCCATCGAAAGCGATCGGCTTGTGGTACAATCCGAGCAGATTGCCAGGGACCAGGAACAGGCACATTTGGAATTTCGGCTGGCCGGGATTACGCTTGGTCAGCTAATTAATCGCGAGATTGATTCGGAAACTCAACTGATTGATCCCATCATGCCCAAAATGAAAACACAACAGGAAGCTTATTCGGAAAATTCAGTGGCAATAAACCAGCGAGCATCGCTATTTGGAAAGGCAACAAAGATGCAGTATCATGCCGCAAAGCTATCCTGGTTACCTCAGATTGAACTTCGGTTATTCAAACAGGACATTACTGGAGAGCGCTTTTGGGGAGGCGAGATTGGACTTTCTGTCCCTCTGTGGTTCCCATTTGGCGGTCGAGCGAATCTGTTGAAAGCCAAGGGAGCATTGGCCCAGGTGGAAGCCGAGCAGGAGCTAACACGCCGCGAATGGAACCTAAGTATCACCGAGGCGCAGGAGTCCTATGAAATCGCGACGCGAAGGTTGAGGAGCTTCGAGGAAATCAGCCTTCCCGCATCAAGAAGAGCCTATAACGCCAGCGTTCGCTCCTATGAAGTGGGTGAACTTGGCGTAAGCGATCTATTGTCCAGCTTTCTTCAAGAGAGGACGGTGGAAATCGATTACCTAAGTGCTCTTGGAGAAGCCTGGCGATGGAAAACAAGGATAGAAATATTAACTGCAAAAAGTGAAGCGAGCCAGGGAATTAGCAGATTCAAATAATCGAAAACAGTCGTTGCTTAAAATAGCGGAGAATTCTGCTATTGGGCATACGCCATTTCGTCAAGTTATCAGGCCGAATATCGTCGGCGTATTTTTGAACTTGCCAAATAATTCTCGCCCGAGTATAATGCACTGCCTTATAATTCGGAACTTTCGGATGGCTGAAGAGTTATAAGGTCGTATTATATGCGGGATTTGCTTTCGGTCAAATCCGTTTTTAGATGAAAGCCATGAAAATACAGACAGCCGTGGTTTCGATTAGATTAATAAGACAGATAATCATCGTGGTATTGATGGCAGTAAGCCAAGCATCGGCCGGTTATGCTGTCTGCATTGCCGCGCCGGGATTCTCATCAAGGGGTCGAATTATCTTGATATCTTGCGCTCGGTTGAGACCATCGTATTCGATAAGACCGGAACATTGACCCAGGGTGTTTTTAAGGTTACCGACATCGCTCCAATCAATGGCTTCACAAAAAAGCAGATTTTATCATGGGCGGCAAGGGCCGAAGCCAATTCCAACCATCCCATCGCGATTTCAATTCGGGAGGCTTCCGGGAAGAATGAGCCCGAGACTCAAAATCATGATTTCGAGGAAATCGGAGGCCAAGGGATAAAGGCCATCATCGACGGGAAAACTGTATTGGTGGGCAACGACCATCTCCTTCATGAGTACTCTATATCCCACGACACGTGCGCCATAGCAGGAACGGCGGTGCATGTCGCAGTCGATAATACGTATGCAGGGTATATAATCATCAGCGACGAGTTAAAGCCTGATACCGAGTCCGCCATTAGGGAATTGCGCCGTTCTGGAACAAAAACCATCGTAATGCTGACCGGCGATTCCGGCTCGGCCGCCCAGCCAATCGCGGAAGAACTTGGGCTCGACGGGTATTATGCCGGTATCATGCCAGAGGAAAAGGTCGTCGCCCTGGAGCGACTGCTTTCCGAGCAAAAGCATGGCAAAGTGGCGTTTGTGGGCGATGGCATCAACGATGCTCCTGTACTGGCGAGGGCCGATGTCGGCATCTCAATGGGCAACCTAGTGTCCTGCGTCTAACGCTTCTTTACATTTGGATATTTTATTCATGATGGAGTGAACCGAGGCCGTCCAGACGAAGACTTGGGGATTTTGATTATGGGATTCTATATAGTATTTTATGGCTGTAATGAGAGCCTTGACGTTATGAAATGACCCTCGGCGAATTCTCTTGGCGGTGATTTCAGCAAACCATCTCTCCACCATGTTCGCCCAAGAACTGGATGTGGGAATAAAATGCAACCCGAACCAGGGATAAAGCACCCCTGAAGCAAGCGGCACGCCGAGGCTGTTATAAATAAATGCCCAAAATAGGTTCTGCTTTATATTTCCAATCGTGGCCTGGCTCAGGTTCCGAGCGCGTATGATACCGCGGAGATCGCCTTTTACCAGCGTTATATCGGCGCTCTCCATGGCGACATCTGTGCCGGGTCCCATGGCGATGCCGACATCGGCCTGCGCCAGCGCCGGAGCATCGTTGATGCCATCGCCGGCCATGGCGACCACATGTCCTTCAGCCTGCAGTTTCTTCACGGCGTCCGCCTTCTGGTCGGGCAGAACCTCGGCCATCACCCTATCGATGCCAAGCTTGCGAGCCACGGCTTTGGCGGTTGTCTGATTGTCACCGGTTATCATGACAACGCTGATGCCCTGAGTATGCAACTGGTCGATGGCCTGCCGGGTTGTTTCTTTGATAGGGTCAGCGACACCAATCAGCCCTGCATAGCGGCCATCGACCGCCACGAACATGACCGTCTGCCCCTCGCGCCTCAATTCTTCTATGGCATCAGGCTGTGTCCCGATTGCGATCTTCTCATCGTCCATGAGAAGACGGCTGCCCAGCCTCACTTGATGCTGTTTGACTGTGCCCGCGACGCCCCGTCCGGTTAACGATGAAAAGTTTTCAGCCTTGAATAATTCAATTTTCCTGTCCTCGGCGCCCCGCACGATGGCATCGGCCAGGGGGTGTTCGCTGCCTCGTTCAAGACTTGCCGCATAACTCAAGAGAGCATTCTCATCCCACGGCGAAGCGGCCTTGACCGAGATGAGTTGCGGTTTGCCCACGGTTAATGTCCCGGTTTTATCAACTATCAGCGTATCGACCATTCGCAATTTTTCGATAGCGCTGGCGTTTTTGAAAAGCGCTCCGAAACTGGCCCCCTTTCCAGATGCAACCATTATCGACATGGGTGTTGCAAGCCCCAGCGCGCAGGGGCAGGCGATAATCAGCACCGCCACTGCGTTTACCAATCCATGTGCCATGGCGGGCTCTGGCCCCCAAAGGCTCCAGACGATGAACGTAATTACGGCGACCAGTATCACCGCCGGCACGAAATAACCTGAGACTTTATCGGCCAGCCGCTGAATGGGGGCCCGGCTCCGCTGGGCATCGGCGACCATCTGGATTATGCGGGCCAGAAGGGTTTCGCTTCCGACCTTTTCTGCTTTCATAATCAGCGAGCCGCTGCCGTTGATGGTCGATCCCACAACTTTCGAGCCGGGCTGCTTCTCCACCGGGATCGGTTCTCCGGATATCATCGATTCATCGACTGAACTGTTGCCTTCGATTACCACCCCGTCCACCGGAATTTTCTGACCAGGCCTGACCCGCAGAAGATCCCCGACGCGGACATGTTCGAGGGGGACATCGGTCTCGGATCTATCCTCATTAATTTTGCGAGCCGTCTTGGCCGCCAGTCCGAGAAGCGCATTGATGGCCGCTCCGGTCTGGCTGCGGGCCCGCAATTCCATCACCTGTCCCAAAAGCACCAGGGTGACAATGACGGCCGCGGCCTCGAAGTAGACGCCGACCCCGCCGGCCTCATTGCGAAAGGATGGTGGAAAGATGCCCGGAAACAGAGTTGCAACGACGCTATAGACATATGCCACCGCTACACCGAGCCCGATAAGGGTAAACATATTGAGACTGCGATGCACGACCGAATACCAGCCTCGTACGAAAAATGGCCAGCCACCCCAGAGTACGACAGGCGTGGCCAAAGCCAATTCGGCCAAGATTCGCCATCTTCCCAGCACATGTTAGAGGTTATCCAAACCGGGTATCAGATGCCCCATCGCCAGGAAAACCAGGATGACACTCAAGGCCGCGCTGATCCAGAATCGGCGCGTCATGGCGGTAAGTTCCGGGTTTTCCTCATCCTCGCAAGCCGCGACGCGCGGCTCCAGGGCCATGCCGCAGATAGGGCAGTTGCCGGGGCCGTCCCGCACGATCTCGGGATGCATGGGGCATGTCCACTGGGTTGGTGCTTTCATCGAGGCGGGCAGGAGCGGCTCGAGGTCCATGCCGCATTTGGGACAAGCGCCCGGTCCCTCCTGGCGGATCTCCGGATGCATCGGACAGGTGTAAATACGCTTCTCGGAGGCACCCGTCTGTGGCTTGCTCTCCAGTGAACCACTTTGGGCTTGCGCCGCATATTTCTCGGGGGTCTGGGCGAATTTTCGACTGCAATCGGCACTGCAAGATTACCATCTGCGGCCGTTCCA
>MEWP01000139.1:25315-32417 GCA_001775395.1 candidate division Zixibacteria bacterium RBG_16_53_22
TGACCGCTCACCTGTTCTGTATCTCCGTTTTCGCTTTTCTTATATGATCTGGTTTCACAAAAGGCCTCTTTTTGCAAATTAGTTTTGGCTCTCAAGTCTATTCGCCCTGAACTGCCTGCCCTTCCAGAGGTAATAAATTACCGGGAATAGAGCCAGTTCCATCAACACCGATGTCACCACGCCGCCGATCATAGGGGCGGCTATGCGCTTCATGACATCGGCCCCAGTCCCCTGGCTCCACATGATGGGAATGAGGCCAGCGATAATCACGGACGCTGTCATGATCTTGGGCCTGACCCGTTTGACGGCTCCGTAGTGGATCGCTTCCCGCAGATCCGAAAGATTGCGCATCCGGCCCTTCCCCTTCCAATCGTCGAAGGCGTGATCGAGATACAAGAGCATCACCACGCCCGTTTCAGCCGATATCCCCGCCAGGGCGATGATCCCCACCCAGACGGCAATGCTCAGATTATAGCCAAGGATGTAAAGCAGCCAGAAGGTCCCCACCAGCGAAAAAGGGACAGCCAAAAATATAATGGCTACTTTAATTACCGATCTTGTATTTAGGTAAATTATAAGAAAGATGATAAAAAGAGTCATGGGTATGACGATCATGAGGCGACTGGCCGCCCTTTGCATATATTCATATTGGCCGCTCCAGATCATGTTATAGCCGGGAGGTAATTTTATTTTTTGCGCTACAACCCTCTGGGCGTTTTTCACATAGGTACCGACATCGACATCCTTAATATCTACATAAACCCAGGCATTCGGACGAGTGTCTTCGCTGCGAACAACCATGGGGCCTTTACGTGGAACTATATTGGCCAATTGCGCCATTGGTATTTGCTCCCCGGTGGGGGCGGCGACCAACACTCTTTTTAATTCTTCAATATTGTCTCTAAGCTCGCGGCTATAGCGAAGATTGACCGTATAGCGCTCCAAACCCTCGACTGTATTGGTCACACTCATGCCGCCGATTGCGGTCTGTATGACTTCTTCAACATCGCCAACAGTCAGCCCATAACGGGCGGCTTCCCGGCGATTGATTTCAAAATCGAGATAATTACCGCCCACGGTTCTCTCGGCAAAAGCGCTTGCGGTCCCCGGGACGGTTCTAACGACGCTTTCCACCTCTTTCCCAATACTTTGAAGTTCCTCAAGATCGGGGCCGGCGATTTTGATGCCCACGGGAGTCTTGATACCGGTGGAAAGCATATCGGTTCTCGTTTTGATCGGCATGGTCCAGGCGTTTGTGACGCCCGGAAAATGAATGGCCTGATCCATCTCATCGATCAGTTTTCGCCAGGTCATGCCGGGCCGCCATTGGCTTTCCGGCTTTAGCATGATGACCGTTTCGACCATGTCAAGTCCCGCAGGATCAGTTGCCGATTCAGCGCGGCCAATTTTCCCGAAGACATGATGGACCTCGGGAAACTGCATGATAATTTTGTCGGTTTGCTGCAAGATTTCACGCGCCTTGGCAATTGAAATCCCGGGCATCAGAGTCGGCATATAAAGAAGATCGCCTTCATACATAGGAGGCATGAATTCCGATCCCAATTTTGAGTATGGAAAGAATGTTACGATAAGCAGGACTATTGCGGCAACCAGAACCCATTTGTTGTACTTCAGGACGAAATCGACTAGGGGAGTATAGACCTTGATCAAAGCGCGATTGATGGGATTTCTTTCCTCGGGCCTGATTTTCCCTCTAATCCAGTAGCCCATCAGTATCGGCACGATAGTAATTGATAAAATAGCAGCAGCAGCCATCGAATAGGTTTTTGTAAATGCCAACGGCTTGAAGAGCCGGCCTTCTTGCGCCTCCAAAGTGAAAACTGGAATAAATGATACGGTTATTACAAGAAGTGAATAAAAGAGTGCCGGGCCGACCTCCTTTGAGGCATCGGCAATGACCTGCCAGTGCAGCCGCCGCTCGCCGGGCGGTTTGGTGTTTTCATGCTCTATATGTTTATGGGCGTTTTCTATCATTATTACGGCTGCATCCACCATGGCCCCGATGGCAATAGCGATGCCGCTCAAAGACATGATATTGGCATTAATCCCCTGAGCCTTCATTATGATAAATGCTATCAGAATTGAAGTGGGCAGTGTAAAGATTGCCACCAGCGCGCTTCGGGCATGAAGGAGAAAAAGCATGCATACTATAGCAACTATGATGATTTCCTCGATCAGCTTTTCCTTGAGCGTGTCGATCGCGCGCTCGATAAGGCCGGAGCGGTCATAGGCCGGTTCAATTCGAATTCCCTCAGGCAGTCCTTGTTTCAAGCTCTCAAGCTTCTTTTTGACGTTTTCAATAACTTGGAGGGCATTTTCCCCAAAGCGCATGACTATAATGCCGCCAACAACCTCGCCCTCGCCATCGCTCTCGGCCAGGCCTCGGCGCATCAACGGACCGATGGTGACATCGGCCACGTCCTTGACGTAGACGGGGGTACCCGTCATCTGATTCACCATGACCGGGATATTTTCTATATCATCGACAGTTTTAATATAGCCCAGGCCCCTTATCATGAATTCCGTTTCGCTCATTTCGATGACTTCGCCGCCTACGTCGTTATTGGATTTCTTTATGGCCATCTCGATCATTGATAAAGGAACTTTGTATGCCAAGAGCTTCGCAGGGTCGACAGTCACTTGATACTGCTTAACAAATCCGCCAATGCTGGCCACCTCGGCTACGCCGCCCACAGCAGTCAATTCGTATTTTAAATACCAGTCTTGATATGAGCGCAATTCCTGAAGGGAATGTCTGGTGGATTTGAGCGTGTACATGTAAACCCAGCCCACGCCGGTGGCATCGGGCCCCAGGGTTGGGACCACTTGAGCCGGAAGGCGCTTCTGGGCATAATTGAGATATTCCAAAACGCGGCTTCTGGCCCAATAAAGATCGGTTCCGTCGGAAAAAATGACATAGACAAGCGAATAGCCGAAGAAGGAATAACCGCGTACAACCTCGGAGCCTGGAACTGAGACCATTGCCGTTGTTAGAGGATAGGTCACCTGATCTTCAACTATGCGAGGCGACTGCCCGGGATACTCGGTATAAATTATCACCTGCACGTCGCTCAAATCGGGGATGGCATCAACGGGGGTTCCGAGCATCGAATATATTCCCCAGCCGATCAAGAACAATACTGCCAGAATAACCAGAAATTTATTACGTATTGAGCCATCTATGATTTTCTCGAGCATATCCCTCTCCATGAGAATATTCCAAACGGCATGACGTGCAGTGAAAATATCTTACATGTCATGATCCATATCCATTTCCGGCTGAGAACCTGATATAGAATCGCCCTGAGCAGGCGTTTCCATGCTATCGCTGGGGCTCGACATGGCTCCCATGGCTGTCCTTAGATTGCTTTCAGAATCAATGAGAAATTGTGAAGAGGTTACTATCATTTCGCCTTCCTTCAGGCCTTCGACGATTACCACGTAGCCTTCGGCGGCAACCCCGAGCTTCACGTCCCTGGATTCAAAGTACCCATCCCCAAGCGCTACCACGGCGATATTCCTTTCGCCGGTACGAATTATCGCCTGAGAGGGCACCGCCAGGCCCTCGTACGCAATGGGAGAGAATATCGTGACGGTGGCGTACATCTCGGGTTTAAAATCGATATTGGGAGTATTGCGGACCTCGATCCGGACTCTGGCGGTCTTGGTTTCGGATTCAAGGGATGGATAGATATAAGAAATTACTCCATCTGTGACGATACCGGGCTGGTATGAAAGCTCCACTTGGGCTTTCTGCCCGACCTTTATCCCGGGAAGCTCAAATTGGTATATATCGGCCAAGACCCAAACCGTTGAAAGGTCGGCAACCTTGAAGAGCTCCATCCCCGACATGACATTTTGTCCTGTGTTCACCATCTTTTCAGTTACAATTCCATCAGCGGGGGAGTAGAAGGTCATCGTTCTCTTGGGAGTACCCCGGCTTTCAAGCTCCTTTATCTCATTTTCCGGTATATCCCAGTTAAGGAGGCGCCTTTTAGTGCTTTGGACGAGTTCGTCGGCCCCTCTTTGGGCCTCCGGCAGACTGCTTTCCCCCAGTCGCTTTTGATAACGCAGCGCCTGGAGATATTCCTCCTGGGTCGTTACAAGTTCAGGGCTATAAAGCTCAAGAAGAGGTTCGCCTTTTCGAACGGGTATTCCGGTATAGTTCACATATAATTTCTCGATCCATCCCATGACCTTCGTATTAAAAGAGAAAACATTGGTCTCATTGACACTTACTATGCCCACCGCGCGAATCGTCTTGTTCAAATTGTGTATTCTAACTTCTTCAGTCTTTACGCCAATGTTCTGCACCGTCGTCGGGTCGATCTTGATCCCCTTCATTCCTGCCTGACCGGCAGTATCACCTTCCGCATAAACGGGGACGTAGTCCATGCCATCAGGCGCTTTCTTCGGCGTTGGTGACGTTATGGCGGGGTTCATAGGATCGCGATAATAGAGTACCTTTCTTCCTCCAGTCTCCTTCGGAGCGCCCTGCCTGAACAGCAGCCAGCCCCCTCCGAGCCCCACCGCCAAACAGATGATGGCTATCACTATGACTTTATTCATACCCTAAGCTCCTTCAATTCAATAATCACCGGGCCTTTTCGAGGATTTCGTCCATGCCAAGCCCCACGGCTTTTTCCAGCTCTGCCTTGCTCGAAAGATAATTCATGACCGCCATGTAATAATCCAACCTTGATGCTAAGAGTGTTCTGTAAGCATCTATGAGCATCAAAAATTCAGTCTTGCCGGTTTGGTAGGCGATGATTGTCGATTGCAGTGTTTGCTCGGCCTGAGGAATGACTGTGTTCCTGTACAGCAGGTGAATATTGTGGCTTGTCTGAACCCTAACGAGCGCATCCTGCACTTCAAACAGCACCATATTTCTCATGTTGTTATATTCCTCTTCGGCCCTCCTGACATTGAATCCGCCTTCAGAGACTTTCGACGTGAATTTGCGGCCGGACCAGAATGTCAGAGGAACGTTGACAGCGAACATGGCGGACCAAAAATCCTCATCTTCCATTTTCATATCCTTGTACATAAGCCGCACCATAAAGTCTGGAAAATACTCGCGCTTGGCCAGCGCCAACTCGGCCTTGTTCATCTCGATGCCGTACGACATCGATTTGAGCTCCGGGCGGTTTTCGAGGGCAAGCTGGCTCAGCTGGGCGAAATTGGGCAGTGGGAAGACCAGGTCGATCTCGGGGACAAATCCAAGCACTTGATTGGTAGACCTACCAAGAATCGTATTCAACATTGCTTCTGTTACCTTTTTGTCCCTCTGAAGATTTATTCCCTCGTTCAGAAGCATGGAAAGTTCTGTCTGAGCCCTCAGGACATCGGCCTGCCCCACCATGCCGACTTCATATTGTTTCGAGGCGATGTCGGTAAACTGCCTCATAAGATCCTGGTTTTCGGCGTTTATCTGTATCTTGCGCTGGGCAAAATAAAGCTCGTAATATGTGGATTTGAGATTCCTGATAATTGCATTTTCTAAGGCCTTATAATCTTCTTCCGTCATCCTTGCGGCAAATTTTGCCGAGCGACCCATAGCCGATAGCTTTCCGGGAAAGGGAAACATCTGCTGGGCGAAATAGTCGGTTTCCTGTCCGTTTTTGACAGGATTGGGAAACGAACTTGTGGGGGTTTGGAAAAACTCAATTCCAACCTGCGGCGGCTCCCAGGCTGTGGCCTGACTAAGCCGCGCCTTAACCGCGCTAACTTGATTATTCGCCGCCTTTAATTGAGGATTATTTCCAAGCGCTTCATCGATCAGATCTTCAAGAAGCAAAGGCTTGCTTTCTTGCGCCATGACTGCCTGAGAAACAGCCGCCCAAATTACTACCGCAAGAAATGCGATAGTTCGCTTCACAATCATAAACCTCCCTCCTTCGGGATGCACTCCGGCTTTTCGTAAGTGAAAAACCGGAGTTGTTTCCATTCCTCTAATCCGATGCTTCAAGCATCTCTGAAATTGCCTTCGCGGTTCTATTAGCCCCACATTTTGCCAACAGCTTTAATAGCTATGAGTGCCGTCATGTTTGGCCTTGGCATCCGACTTGGGCTTTACCTCAGTTTCCTTTGCTTTTAATGTCCCTGCCGGATAAAGAGCCTCAATAGTCCCAAGTTCCTTATCAAGTTTGCCAAGATAGGTCGCCACCGAAGCCGAATCTCCTTTGTCGCCGGCCTCATCGAGATATTTGGCGAGGCTTACGATGCGAGTTATTGATTTGGCCATGGCATCCTGCTTCGCTTTGGTCAGGTCTTTTGATTTAGTCTGCATCGCGGTCACATAATCCCTGATGGCGAAAGCCAGCAGATGCACATGAGCAAGTTCATTTTCAGCAAGGACCTCATGAAGTTCCTTTTGGTTATCCTGAACTTTTGTCCAGATTCCCGGAAGGGTGGGTGGGATCTCGAGTTTTGATTCCTTCATCTCTTTGTGACCAGCGCCCTCTTTCTCTTCCTGTCCAATGGCCGTCGAAGACAACGAGCCTGCCAACAAGACCAGTAGAAATGCCATAGCTATGAGCGACGACCTCCTTACGAGATCGGCCAATTGTACTCTTAGATGCTTTGTGATTTTCATCTTTTGCTCCTTTGATTTAACTCATTTAGTTTGTCCTAATGATTGAATATGCAGCTTTAGAGATCATTCTAACACTTTCTCTCCAGCGCGTTTTAGGAGTCAATCCCATTTATAGTTGAAATTCCATTTGTTGGGTAGCGGCTCTTGTGCTTGCGCTCAGGCAAACACCATCTCCTTCTCTTTCTTGATTGATACAATTTTGTTATCTTCCCTTATCTTGCTCTGTAGGGCTGCCCGCAGGTTCTTAAGTTGCCGATGACCGCTTATCTTGTTAAGCCTGGGCTCAATCTCCAGCAATGCCGCCGCCGTCCAGCGCTGCCTCTGATTCGAGTTTTTCCAGAAGTCAACCTTGTCCGTCTTCTGAGCAACAGCCGAAAGCACCGACTCTATGCAGTTGGCTGTTTGACTTCAGATGAATTTGGACAGAAGAGGGGTTTGAGCTAAGAGACGGTTTTGATTAGCTTTTAGGGTGGAAAGGAGGATCAA
>MEWP01000140.1:0-1191 GCA_001775395.1 candidate division Zixibacteria bacterium RBG_16_53_22
TCCGCCAGGCATTGCGCGGCGAACGCCTCGTTGGCCTCGATCAAGTCCCAATGGTTGACTCCGACATTTAGCTTGGCCATCATCTTGCGGACCGCAAAAATGGGAGCAAAGAAGAGGTCCTTGGGATCGGTTCCAGCCGCGGTATAGTCGATAATCCTGGCAATCGGCTTGTGGCCATGCTTCTCGGCGTATTCCATCGAGGAGACTACCAGGGCGGCAGAGCCGTCATTCAGGCCGGGCGCGTTACCCGCGGTGACCACACCGTCCTTTTGGAATGCGGCTTTGAGCTTGGCCAGCTTCTCGATAGTGGTATCGGCGCGCGGTCCCTCGTCAGTGTCAAAAATTTTCGGGTCTCCTTTGGCCTGCTTGATCTCGATCGGAAATATCTCGTTCCTGAACTTGCCTTCCTTGATCGCCTTCGACGCTTTCTGCTGCGAATTATATGAGTACTCGTCGAGCATCTCGCGTGTCAGGCAGGCCTTGGTGGCGGTGTACTCGGCGGCGTTGCCCATGTGGAAATCATTGAATGAATCCCAAAGGCCGTCGAGGATCATCATATCCTGAATCTGCTTGTGGCCGAATTTCAGCCCGGTCTTGGCGCCGTGCAGAACATAAGGCGTGTTCGACATCGATTCCTGCCCTCCGGCAACATACAGGTGGCCGTCGCCGGCCTTGATCGCCTGCGCCGAGAGCATGACCGCCTTCAGGCCCGAACCGCAAACTTTGTTCACGGTCATCACCGGCACCTTTGACGGTATCCCGCCATAAATGGCTGCTTGACGGCCCGGTGCCTGGCCCGAACCACCCTGGACTACTTGCCCCATGATGACCTCGTCGAGATCATCAGAGTTGATGTTGGCTCGCTTTACGGCTTCTCTTATCGCCAGCGCGCCGAGTTGCGGCGCCGTAAACGACGCCAGCGAACCCTGGTATGTTCCTATAGCCGACCGGGCGGCCGATAAAATGACTGCTTGATTTGGCATAGAAATTTCTCCCTTTCTATGCCTCAGGATGGAAGTCCATTTGGACGACATCCTGAGGCCCTAATTCATCCAGTTCACTTCCCTTTCTTCTGTTCTATCATCACCAGCGTATTGCGCACCTTATCGGCCCATTGGCCGTTCGGCTCTTTTTCCAGGTAACGGTTGAACCAGGCCTCGGCCTGGATGTAGTCCCCGCTCACGTAGTAGA
>MEWP01000140.1:1207-42112 GCA_001775395.1 candidate division Zixibacteria bacterium RBG_16_53_22
CGCTCGAATGCGGCCACTCCTCTGCGCTGATGACAAGTCCTCTGCGCACCGGATTAAAGTGAATATATTCCAGTTTCTTTTGAATTTCATCTGGAAAATTCATTGGAAAAACTCGTGGTTTTTCCTTCCAGAATCTAAACTCGGATTTACCGGCGGTTTTTCTATAGAAAGCGAAAAGCTCAATATTGTTGTTTTGAATAAAATCGCATAACTGCTTATTACTAGATTCGAGTATTTTTCTTGCTTGCCCCGATATGGATCGCCTTAAGCTATGCAAAAAACGTAAAACCCTTTCGCCCGATTGGGAAGTAATTAGAATGTGAAAATGTTCGGGCATTATGACATAACCCAGGGTACTAATTGCAATCAATTTTGATAAACGATTGTATTCCTTATAAAATATCTGGATAATAGATGGATAAATGAGAACCGGCTGCCATTGGTGAACGGTACCTGTAATATGATGAATGTGATAATCCAAATAGTAGTTTTTCCAATCCCTGGTCATTGTTCAAACCTTTGCCTCAGGATGTCGCTGAAAAGACGCTTCCATCCTGAGGCATACAAGATTAATTCCCCTGTTTCTTCTGCTCTATCATCACCAGCGTATCACGCACCTTATCGGCCCATTGGCCGTTCGGCTCTTTTTCCAGGTAACGGTTGAACCAGGCCTCGGCCTGGATGTAGTCCCCGCTCACGTAGTAGAGGGTGCCGAGCATGTAGATCGCCTCCGGCATGCTGCCTACCCGGATAGCATCGAGGAATTTTGCCTCTGCCTCGGCCGTATCGCCTTGAATAAACGCCAGCAGTCCCAGGCCGTAATAGGCGCGAGGATATGTCGGGTCGACCGCAATCGCCTGCCCGTAATATTTCCTGGCGTTGACAAAATCACCGCGCAGGTAATAGATCGTCGCGATGTTGTTGTAAGTCCGCGGATAGAGGAAATCGACCTCGGCGCCGCGCTCGTACCAGTTCAGGGCCTTGTCATAATTATTCTGCACGAAATAGATATTGCCGATCGACTGGTAGGCATCGACATCCCTGGCATTGTACACAATCGCGCCCTCGTAGTAATCGATCGCCTTGACGTCGTCGCCGATTTGCTGATAACAGACCGCGATCTCATGATAGGCCTGTGCGAAATTGACTCTGGCCTTTATCGCTTTCTTATAAAGCGGGATTGCCTTTTGGGGCCGGTTTTGCTGAAGATATTCGTGAGCAAGTGTATAATAAGACAGGGATTTATCTTCATCCGATTTTCCGGGGCCCCCGCAGGCAAGCCCGAACGCAACAATCGCGACCAATGTCAGGCTTGTGATTTTCTTCATTTGCGCCACCATAAAAAAAGCCGACAAATCAATGCAAAAATATACGATATTTTATATCCAATGCAACCGAATTTGTGCCGGAAAAAGCGCTGTCGATTCCTTTTCCCGGCTCAAACCTGGGGAGGATTGATGCCGTTCATCCTGAGGTAGGTTATAACCTGCCCGCGGTGATGCGAGTCATGTTCAAAAAGATGCAGGATTATCCAATAACCGCTGACCTGCTCTCCTTTGAATTCATACATCCTGGTCAGGTCCGCCGATATCAGATATCGCTCCATTCGCTCAAATGACGCCACGATGTCGTTGTCGAGCTTGGTCTTATCGTCGCTCGGGCGCTCTATTGATGGTATCCACTGGCCGCCATCCTTGAAGCTGTTAGTCAGCCACCAGTCCAGCGGCGATGAAAAATGGACATAAAGTTGCCCCAGCGTGCGCATCCCATCCCTGGGCGCCCAGCCCAGCAGTTCGTCCGGTGTCACTCTCAGACATTCGCGGATTGACTCCCGCAGGGCCCGCCATTGTAGCAGGACTGTGTCGAGCGAGATGCCTTGCAGGTTTTTCATCTCTCTCCTATCTCAGAAGTATCATTTTCCCTAATGTGCCGTCTTTCCCGTCGATCTTGAGCCTGCAAAAGTATACCCCGGAAGAAACGCTCTGCCCAGCGTTGCTGCTGCCATTCCACGAGACGGAGTGGATGCCTGCATTGGCACGCCTATTATAAAGATCAGCCACGAGCTTTCCCGTGATATCAAACACTGTCACCTCTGCATGCCCCGTCCGCACGAGAGAAAATGAAATCCTCGTTTCGGCGTTGAATGGGTTGGGGTAATTAATAATCGTCGAAACGAAAACCGGCCGCGATTCCTCGGAATAGATTCCCACAACCGATTGATTCTCGACAAAAGTGAAGGCCCCATCATTATTAACAATTATGTCGTAATCGCCATCACCGTCCAGATCGGCCACATCAAAATAGCTTGCCTGCAAACCCTGCAGATCGGAAAGCACCTGCGGGGCATGCGCAAACGTCGGCTGGCCGACAACACCGATATTCAAATAGGCTCCCAATGTGTTGCCCACCTTAAGAATAAAATCGGGTAGCCCGTTGCCATCCATATCACATGCGTTGGCGTACGACGCCGACAGATTGAGGCCTGATATCAACTGCGGCCCGAGAGCCCAGGAAGGATCGGTTGCTGTGCCCGTATTCTCAAATGCAGTCAGTGTTTGCGTATTCAAATCCAATACCACCAGGTCGAGAAAACCGTCCTGATCCAAATCGACAAGCTCGGGATGCTGGTATTCGCCAAGCGCATTGATTTCGGCGAATATGGAATCGTCTTGACGAAAAACGGAATCGGGTCGATTAATCTGCGTTGTGACATATTCGCCAATCCCCCAGGCGACATCAGGCCAGGTATCTCCGTTGATATCACCGCACGATAGCCCGGTTTCCAGAACTGGAAGGAGATAATCCCTAAGCCAACTGGCTGAAATAAATTGCGGCTGTTCAAAGGTACCCACATTGTCAAATGCCGCCCAGGCCATAAAATATCTGGGACTGGGCAACATCACATAAGTGTAAAGCGAAATAAAATCGAAATCACCATCAAAGTCACGATCAAGGAACGCGAAATCACGACTCCAATTTATGAAGAATGGCCCCATGTTCAGGTCGCCCTGGCCGCTGAAGAGGGGAGATGCCGGGTTTCCGTTATTGCTGTAATACGATATCAACGGGAATGATCCTCCACTTATCAGATCGAAATCGTCGTCGCCATCAATATCGCCGCCGGTGATCGCGGTATTAAAGAATCCAGATCCGGGAAGTAAGATGAAATCACTATAGTATGGAAATTGGGGAGTCTGGTTCGTTCCCTGGTTGATGAAAATGTTAATCATGTCCGGGCCGTCGCATACGATTCCCGCCATAATCATATCCAATGCTCCGTCGGACGTCAAATCGGCAACCTCGAACCCCTCGTACCCGCATGGGCCGACATCGAATCTAAAATGCGCCGACATGGTCGAATCGAATGACCAATCGGGATTACCCTGAGAACCGATATTTCTGAAAAACAGATACATGGTATCAAGCCAGCACCGCGCCAGCATGTCCAGATCGCCGTCGGAGTCCCAGTCGTCAAACTTCTGATCAGTAACCGAGGGATAAAGGTCAGAATATATGTCGAAATATCCGAAGACTTCCTGCCACGCCGGGTCGTTGATTGTACCCCGGTTTCTGAAGGCCCTGATCGAGTCCACCGGCATCCTGTCAAACTTGAAACTGACCACCAGTTCCAATGAGTCATCATCGTCGATATCTTGCAGCGTGGGTACTGCGGCAAAGTCATAATCGAATCCTGCGAAAAACGATGTATCGCGCGTCCACTCCGGGTTGCCGGGGAATCCGTTATTTAGATAAAGGCTGATTGTGCCATCGCCCTGCCCGATGATGAGGTCGAAATCCAGATCGTCGTCGATATCATATATCTGTGGCGAGCATGGCGGCACTACTTCAATTTGGCTGGGATTGAGCAGGCGATTACTACTGTCCCAGCGCCAGGAATCCTGGGCCAGGGCAATCGAGGTCGAAACGCAAAAAGCCCCTGTGATTATCAGAGGCTTGATAAGAAACCTTTTCATAACTCCTCCTATTTCAGGAGTAGCATTTTTCTGGCTTCGCCGGCACTTCCATCGATTCTGAGCCTATAAAAGTATACTCCGGACGAGACATTTTGTCCAGAAAAATCTCGGCTATCCCACATTGCGGTATGCGAACCGGCATTAGAATTGCCCTGTAACAACCGCGCCACTTGGCATCCAGCAATATCGTACACGCTCAATTCGACCTCGGCTGGCGCCGAGAGAGTGAATGAGATCGCTGTCCGCGAATTGAACGGGTTGGGGTAGTTCTGGGCAAGTTCGAACGCGATGGGCAGGCGTTCGTCGTGCGCGGCGCTGGGAGCAAGATAAAGTGAGTCGAATGGAGTCTCAATCGTATCGCGCCCATCGGAAAATCGAAAATAATAGTAATGCATTCCCTCGCCGGGCCATGTCATCAGGTGAAAGAAGTCGGCTGTGTCGCCATAGGAATGATCGAACGACCCCATGTCGAAAACGCCCCAGTCGAAGAAGATAAGGCGCTGGACAGGCAAATTGCCGTCGAAATCGAAATAATTGATGCGGGCGTTGACGGTAACGTTGGGTATGACATCAAAGCCGATATCCGTGAGCGTCGGCGCGGAATTAATATCGACCGCCAGAAACTGCGTTGCAGGTATAAACAGCGAGGGATATGTATAGTCATTGAAACCCGGTTGGCCGACTTCGGCCGTTATAGTGATACCACCGGCGACAATATATCCTGATTCGGGCGGCCAGGCCGGAAAGAGGGGATCGGAGGTTATATCGGAAATGTCGCACGCCATATGCAGGGAGGTGCCCGAAGTTTGCGTACTGATGGCGGCAATCCGGCTGAATGATGTATCGGCCAGATCGACTCGATATAACCCTGACGTCATTATAAACGGCACGTTCACATAAAGCATGGCCAGAGCCGATAGTGTCAGCGTATCGGGATTGTAAATTACGAAACCATAGATGAAATATGTGGTCAGCCCCTCGTTGAGCGGCCATCCCCCACCGGCATTGTTGAGCCGCCCGTAGAGACGAGTTTCGGAGTATGTAACCGCCGAGCCTGTCAGATCGAGCCACTGCCCGGCGCTTCCGGGGGTCGTATCGCCAATAGCGTCGCCGGTGAGGGCAGCATATAGGCTGGCGGCCGGTGGAAATTGATTCGCTGCGTTTTTGTACGATTGTGTTGCGATCAGCGTATCGGCCTCGATCCGCCCGTAATATTCCATTGTCCCCGACGGATTATCGAAATCAATCGTCCCCTCGAATGTTGTGGCATAGCGGGGATCGCCCTCGATATGGCTCAGGGTATTAACGTATTCGCTGCTGCCCGCCTTAGCCTTGAGGATGACATCATACAAGGGGATACCGAACGGGTCGATGAAATCGAGATTGAACAGGGCCGAATCACCGACCATCAGGGCCGACGATGTCACATTTTCGATAGGCGCCGCGAATAAAGTCGAAGTGGTTATCAGAATTACAATGACAGCTATATATTTCATACAGGCTCCTTTAATGCGACTCGGGCTTCTGCTCTTTGAGCTCTATTAATACCCCTCCGGTAGAATCCGGATGAATGAACGCGATCCTGGCGCCGCCAGCCCCAGCTCTTGGTTTCTGGTCGGCCAACTTGACTTTTTTCGCGTGCAATTCCTCGAGCGCCTGGTCAATATCCTCTACAAGCACGCAGAGGTGGTGTATGCCAGGCCCGCGCTTCTCCAGGAATTTCGAAATCGCCGTTTCCCTTTGGAGCGGCTCGATCAGTTCAACATCGATGTTGCCGAAATCGAGAAACGAAATAGCCACCCTGTTAGCGGAATTGGACTCCGCCGGGCCACTCTCTATTCCGAAAAGGCGCTTGAAAATCTCACGATGTCCGGATATATCGCCGGTGGCAATCGATATGTGATCGATTCCGAGTATCTTCACAGTGTCACGTTCTCCTTATGTTCGCCCCAGACCTCGCGCAGGACCCCGCAGATTTCGCCGATACTGACCATCGCCTCGACACAGCCGAGCACGGCCGGCATGATGTTGCGATTCTCACCGGCCGCCTCTCTCAAGGAATTCAGCTGCATCGATATGTCGCCGCGTTCCTGCCGAATGCTCCTCAGGAATTCTATTTGACGCTTTTCCAGTTTTGGGTCGACCTGCAAAATATTCGACCGCGCATCCTGCCCGGATAGATAGGCATTGACCCCCACTACGATCCGTTCTTTAGACTCGATTTCTTTCTGATATTCGTATGCTGCCTTTTGGATTTCCTTCTGAAAAAACCCCGTCTCCACAGCCCTTACGGCTCCGCCCATGCGGTCGATCTGCGCGAGATACTCCTCGGCTCGACCAATTATCTCGGCGGTCAGAGATTCCACAAAATATGAGCCTGCCAGCGGATCAACCGTGTTGGTCACGCCCGATTCGTGGGCCAGTATCTGCTGAGTCCGAAGCGCTATCAGGGCGCTTTTCTCGGTCGGCAGGGCCAGAGCCTCGTCCATGGAATTTGTATGAAGCGATTGTGTCCCACCGAGAACTGCCGCCAGCGCCTGAATAGTCACCCGGGCGATATTATTCTCCGGTTGTTGCGCGGTCAACATCGAGCCGGCCGTCTGCGTGTGAAATCGAAGCATGCAGGAACGCTCGTCCTTAGCTTTGAAACGCTCGCGCATGATTCTGGCCCACAGGAATCTTGCCGCCCGGAACTTGGCGATCTCCTCGAACAGGTCATTGTGGGCGTTGAAGAAGAACGAAAGCCGGGGGGCGAACTGGTCGATATCGAGTCCGGCCTGCAGGGCATGCTCGACATAGCAAATACCATTGGACAGCGTAAACGCCACTTCCTGGACAGCGGTCGAGCCGGCTTCGCGGATATGATATCCCGAAATCGAAATCGTATTCCATTGGGGCACGCGATCATTGCAAAATGAGAAGACATCCGTGATTAATTTTAGCGACGGTTTGGGCGGAAATATGTATGTCCCTCGGGCGATATATTCCTTGAGAATATCATTTTGAATCGTGCCGCGCAATTTATCTGGCGCCGCATTTTGCTTTTTCGCCACCGCGATATATAACGCCAGAAGTATAAATGCCGTGGCGTTGATTGTCATCGAGGTCGAAACCCGGTCAAGCGGTAGGCCTTTGAACAAGATTTCCAAATCGGCCAGAGTATCGATCGCCACACCGGTCTTGCCGACCTCGCCTCTGGCCATCGGGTGATCGGAGTCGTACCCGATCTGCGTCGGAAGATCGAACGCCACCGATAGCCCGGTCTGCCCCTGAGAGAGAAGATACCGATAGCGGGCGTTGGACTGCTCGGCGGTGCCGTATCCTGCATACTGTCGCATGGTCCAGGGCCGGCCGAGATACATATCGGAATATACGCCGCGGGTGAAGGGATATTTGCCCGGCTCACTTTCGGCGTGACGGAGCCTCTCCGTGTCGGTTTTGCGATAGACCGGTTTTATCGGTATTTCAGATGACGTTTTTCGCTGTTTCATGTCGATTGACCTTGTTGTCAAATATAATACATGGCGTCAAAATGAAAATAGAATTCTCCACCCATCCGGGATGACAGTACACGTGGCAGATATGTGTCAGAATGATAATCCAAATAACGTTCCTCCAATTTGCCCTTCTACTAATCGGGGGGTTACAAAAGAAAATGCATCTTGTACGTTCATTTACTTTCGAGTTTTGCACCTATCGCACAGGTAGATGGTTGGTTAGAGACAAATATGAGGCCGCATAATGCGACCTGAAACGGATTTGGCAGGCGTCTAACAACATCGCAGCTCAAACCACAACGTTCCGGACTTTGACTTCTGCACCACCTAAACAAACGCTTGCAATGAGGCACCGGCTGCTTTAAAATAGCGATGTTTATTATTGAGGCTCAGCGAGAATGAACAAGACTGACAGATTTTTGATTATCGGACATCGCGGGGCGGCGGCCTACGCGCACGAAAACACGATCGCCTCGCTGGAGGAGGCCATATCGCGTCATGCCGATATGGTCGAGTTCGACGTTCGCGGGACCGCCGATGGAATTCTGGTCTTGCATCACGATAGAACGATCAAGACAGAGATAGGCAGACGACCCGTCTCCAAACTTAGTTTTAACCAGTTGCAGGAGGCCGCCAGGCTAAATGGCTTTGCGGTCGCAAAGTTTGCCGATATCGTCAAACGCTTCGGCCCCACGATACCTGTGAATATCGAAATCAAGGTAAGGGGTTTTGCGCCCGAGATTGTCTCAATTTTGGAAAAATATCGGCCGGCATATCCGCCGGTAATTTCGTCGTTTTTCCCCTGGGTCCTGGGTCGGGTCAAAACCCTGAATGGAACCCTCGCGACCGGCCTTATTGTCGGCAGAGAACAGGCCCACAGATTTGGCTTTCTGGGCCGTCCGATGCTCAAGTTGTTGGCGCAGAATATCGGGATAAGTTCGCTGCACCTGCAGGACTCTATCATCGATTCCCGTAAAGTCAAGAGCGCTCATGATTTGGGCATGAGGCTGTTCGCCTGGACAGTTGACGATGAGCAGAGGATGAGGGCCCTTATCGGGTTGGGAGTCGATGGTATCATTACCAACAGGCCCGATCTGCTTTACGGTGTGTGTGTCCAGATGTCGAGCGAAAAGACCCCCTTAATCCGAAAGGCGCGCGATGAAGAAGGAAAATTCGTCTATGCCGGCAGCAGAGGTGAGTCAACATGAAACTCACACGGGTGATAATTAAGGCCAAAGATTATCGCAAGAGTTGCGATTTTTATAAAAATTCGCTGGGATTGAAAATGAAATCATCATGGCAGAGGAAGGATAGCTGGGGGGCGATATTCTCCGCCGGCGCCGGTGATATTGAGATTATTTGGTACCCCTCGGGCGAGGGCCTGGAGACCTGCAATTATATTCCAACTGCCGCAAAATTCGATATTTTCCTCGAGGCCCACGACGTTGATATCGTCTACAGGCGCCTGAGCGCCTCGGGGGCTGATATAATCGATCAACCCCATGACGCACCCTGGGGATTTCGCATGTTTTCATTGAGAGACCCCGATAATATCCGAATTGTAATTGCCCAGGCCTTGCAATGACATGGGATGCCACACCCTGCCAATCAGAATCGCGAAAACCCCGGACATGCTTTCAGGCGGGAAAAGTAAAATTGATTCGTCCCCTGCCGCCGCCCGGTATCGGATGATTGCCATATGACATCGGCAAAAGGCGCATTGGTTCTGCTCTTGGGCGTGTTCTTTGTAAGCTGGGCGGCAATACTTATCAGGCTTGCCCACTCCGAGCCTACCACAATCGCCTTTTTCCGGATGCTTTTCTCGGCCGCCATGATGTTGCTTGCCGTTCCGTTTTATCGCGGCCGATGGTTTATCGACAGGCGCGATTTGGCAATATCGATACTCTCCGGAACGCTGCTTGGCCTCCATTTCTATACCTGGGTGGCCGGGCTCAAAATCACATCAATTTCATCGTCGGTATTTCTTGTGACCACCCAGCCGATTTTTGTCGCCATACTGGGATTTGCCATACTCAAGGAGAAGGTCGGTTTTCGCGGCGTGATTGCGATCTCGATGGGCCTGGCCGGCAGTTATCTTGTCGCCAGGGGAGATCTGAATATTGATGCCGCTCATCTCAAGGGGGATTTCCTGTCGCTGGCCGGGGCGTTTTTTGCAGGCTGTTACCTGTTCCTGGGGAGATTTGTCAGACCTCGAGTTGACCTGGTGCCTTATGTCGTGACTGTCTATGGCATCTCTGCCGTCGTTATCCTGATTCTTGGGCTTGCTTCCCGGTCGCTGGTTATGCCGGCGCAGAGTGTTGATTACCTTTACTTTTTCTTGATGGCCCTGGGTCCGACCATCCTTGGGCACAATCTCTACAATTATTCGTTGCGCCACCTGCCGGCCTTCCCCGTCGGCATTTCCATACTTGGCGAACCGGTCCTGGCTACCATTTGGGGCATCTTAATATTCGGCGAACAACCTTTGTCATCGACATTGCTCGGCGGCTTGGTTATAATAATGGCGATTGTGCTTGTCATGACACAAATGAAATCCGAGTCCGAGGTAGTGGCGCCGTGAAAAGAGGCTTCCTGATAAGTTTCGAGGGGCTTGACAAGGTCGGCAAATCGACCCAGGTCGAACTCCTGATGAAGCACCTCAATTCAAAGGGACATGATCCGGTCCTGGTGCGGGAGCCTGGCTCGAGCGCCGCGGGAGAGAGGATCCGGACGATCCTGGCCGATCCCGAATTAAAAGGCAAGATAGCGCCCCTGTGCGAATTCCTTTTATATTCCGCCAGCCGGGCCCAGCTCGTGGCCGAAACGATTTCCCCCATGCTTGAAAAAGGCGAAATTGTCATAGCCGACAGATTTTATGACTCATCGACCGCCTACCAGGGATACGGCCGTGGAATAGATCTCGGCATTATATCGCATGTCAACGCGTGGGTCACCGGCGGCCTGATCCCGGACCTGACCATATTGCTGTATGTCGAAAAATTCGCTGCCGCCAATAGAAAAGCCAATAATCGTTTTGCCCCCAGCCTTTTCGACGATAGGCTCGAACAGGAGTTCCTGGGTTTCAGAAAGAAAGTTCAACAGGGATTCCTGGAAATCGCGACCCGCGAAAAGGAGCGATTCCTGGTGATCGAGGCCTCTGAGAAAAAAGACCAGATAGCCAGGAAAATCGCCACCAGAGTGGATAGAATGCTCAGAGCGCGAACAAAATGATCGTGGGGTGCGCCCCGCATATCGTCTGCTCTGCTGCCTCGCCCTCATTTCCATCTTGAAACATCCTATTAATGGCCTGACGCTTTAATTCTCAACAGAAGCGCTGTCGTATCCGATATTAAATCCGGCACCCGGCGAGGCGATTCAGCCTCCGGTTGCCATAAATCACTATGAAAACAGCACTTCTTGGCGCCTTCAGAATATTGAGCCGGTATGGCTGGACCGCGACACTGATCATTCTTGGCCTCTTCGCGGTCGGTTTCACATGGTCATCCTCCGATGAGCTTTACACGAATATCCGGCTTTTCGACAAAGCGGCAATTACTGTCATGTCGAGTTATGTCGAGCAAGTGGACGAAACCGAGCTAATCAAGGCCGGTATCGATGGCATGGTCTCGAGGCTTGATAATTTCTCCCGCTACCTCAGCGGGCCGGACTACCTGTTTCTCCTGCAGGAAACCGACGGTGAATTCGAGGGGATCGGGGTCTCGCTTGAATTCCATCATGACACCCTGATAGTCGAATCCGTCCTCGAGGGGACACCGGCTTCTTATCAGGGTCTTAAGGCCGGAGACCGAATCCTGGCCATCGATGGCAGCTCCACCAGCGCTATCGAGATGCCTCGTGTAAAGATGCTTCTTCGAGGCCAGAAAGATACCACTGTCAACCTGAAAGTCTTCCGGCCTGTCGGCGGTTTGCTCGAATTCAATGTTGTCAGAGACGTTGTCAAGGTCAACGCAATTTCCTATTCCGGAATGCTCAATTTCCATACCGGATATGTCCGCCTGGCCCGCTTCTCCGAGGGGTGCTCTAAAGAAATGCGCGGAGCCTTGACTGTCCTAAAACAGGCTGGTGCCCAATCGTTGATACTTGACCTGCGCGACAATCCCGGTGGGCTTCTGGCCGAGGCGGCCAAGATCGCGAGCATGTTCCTGCCCGAGAAAGCCGGAATCGTAACCACCCGCGGCCGCGAAGGGACTGCAATCACAACATACGACTCCCATGGCGATGACGTTTTTCAGGACGGGGAATTGGTGATTATTGTCAATGGGCAGACAGCCAGCGCCGCCGAAATCCTGGCCGGGGCCATTCAAGACAACGACCGCGGCGTCATAGTTGGCTCGCCGACATTCGGCAAAGGTCTTGTTCAGCAAATCCTCCAGTTCACCGAGGAAACCGCTCTGAAACTGACGACCTCGAAATATTATTTGCCGTCGGGACGCTGCCTGCAGAAGCCTGATTGGTCGACATTCGAGCTTATGGACAACCGCGATAGCGCAAAAGGCGATACCATATTCACAACTCTGTCCGGGCGTCCGGTTTTCGGTTCCGGCGGCATCATGCCGGATATCTATGTCGATGAGCCGGAATTGTCGGACTACGTGGATTATCTGAAGACTGAATCGTGCTTTTTCGATTTCAGCCTCGATTATGTTCAGCGTCATCGGATAGACAACTCCTTTTCGCTCGATGATTCGACGGTTTCCGAATTCAAGGAGTTCGTTGCCCGGCGCGGCTCCGACTTCGTCAGCGGGGAGCGCCAGTCGCTTCTGAATCTCGAAGAGAAGCTCGGATCGCCCAATCAAAAAATCACCGGCGCCCTGAATACTATCGACTCCGAATTAAGCCGAAAAGAAAGCTGGCGATTCGACTCGCACCAGGGCGAGATTCGGCGCGAATTGCACGAGACGATTATCTACCAGGCGCTGGGACAGGAAGCTCTTTATCGCTACGCATTGCTGCCTGATCAAGCTGAAATATCGGAGGCGGTAAGGATATTATCGGACGGCGGCCTTTATGACCGAATCCTGGCCTCAAACTGACCTTGCCTTTTATCCTTCCTTTGTTTAGATTCCTGCGTTTTCATTGATCCGAAATCGTCGATTGGAGTGACTGCTTCGAATTTATGCCATCCGCGTACAGCATATTTATAGATTTCGACGGCACCGTCACGGAAAACGATGTCGGCTATGAGTTGTTCAAACGATTCACCAACTCCGGCACCGAGCCGTTGGTCGAGAAATACCGAACTGGCGAAATCAATTCATATCAGTGCCTCTCCGGCGAATGCGAAATCTGGAATGCCTGCAAGCCCTCGCCTGCCGACATAGACCGCTTTCTGGAGGCCCAACCGGTCAGGCGCGGATTCGGCCAATTCGACTATTACCTGCATTCGCTCAATATCAATCCAATTATCCTCTCGGAAGGATTCGACTTCTATATCGATAAATTCCTCAGCCATCACGGCCTCTCGCATCTGGCCAGGATTACCAACAGGGCAGATTATGAAAACGGCAGGCTGAACCCGTCATTTCCTTATTTCGGGGCCGGGTGCGGCGTTTGCTCCAACTGCAAGGGGTATCACATTAACAAGTTGAGGCCGCCGAAAATGTGCGCCATTTTTATCGGCGATGGTCATTCCGATCGGCACGCGTCACGGGCCGCCGATATCGTATTCGCCCGTTCATACCTCGGGGAAATCATGACAAAATCAGGCGCCGCATTTGTGCCTTTTGATGATTTCGCCGAGATCATGATGAAGATGGAAAATATGTTCTCCGATGGCATCTTCGCAATTGGCGAACGCCTTGCATTCGTATACTTCTCGCCGCGGCATCACGATTCTTTCCGCGAACTCTGGGGGTGCGCCGAGGTCATGAAATTCGTCGGCTATCCTAATGGGCTGGGCTGGAGCAGCCGGCGATATGATCGGCATTTTGCCGATATGGAATGCCGGACAGACGCCATATTCCTGGCGATTGAAGATAAAGCCGGCTTATTTCTCGGCGAGGCCAAAATATCTTTTCCGGATCGCGATGGCTGTTGTCATCATGACCTGAAGCTGTTCCCCCGATTCTGGGACAAATCTGTTGGTTTTGAGGCCTGGAGAATGATTTTAGAAAGGGCAGGCGCGCGGTGGCCCGACGCTAAGGCTGTGGTAACGCCGTCGATCGATAACGAACGAGCGATCGGCCTGTATCAAAAACTGGGATTCCAATTCTCGGGCGACATCGAAACCTGGGAGCCGCCCAAAGAAATCGCCAATGCGATTCCGGTTCAATATAGAAAAATGGTCAGGCATCAGAATTGATATTGCCATAATACGGCTTTTTTGATAGAATCGTCTTCGAAAAGGAGATCTGCTAATAATGAAAGCGGTGATAATGGCTGGAGGCTTTGGCACTCTACTTCGCCCCTTGACAGCCAATGCCCCCAAGCCGATGGTGCCCATGGTCGGAAAGCCGGTTATGGAACATATTGTGGAGCTCTTGAGGAAGCACGGCATTACCGAAATAATTTCGATGCTGTATTTCCAATCGGAGCAAATCGAATCTTATTTCGGAACCGGCGAAAAATGGGGCGTCAATATGTCTTATATCAGGGCCGAGGCCGATTTCGGCACGGCCGGCTCGGTCAAAAACGCCCAGCAATTTCTCGATTCGAGCTTTATCATAATCTCCGGCGACGTTCTAACCGATTTTGATTTGACGGCGGCCATAAAATTTCATGAGAACCGCAAGGCCCAGGGCACGATCGTTCTGACCAGAGTCGAGAACCCCCTGGCCTATGGGATTGTCATCACAAGCACGACAGGCAAAATCACCCGATTCCTGGAAAAACCTGGCTGGGGACAGGTATTTTCGGATACGGTCAACACCGGCATTTACATCCTTGAACCATCGGTGCTGGATCTCATTCCGCCAAAAACGGAATTCGATTTTTCCAAAGACCTTTATCCCCACATGCTTTCCAGGAAAATGCGGCTTTTCGGCCATATCGCCCCCGGATATTGGCGCGATATCGGCAACGTAGAGGAGTATTTCAACGCCCATCAGGACGCTTTCGACGGCAAGGTGAATGTCAACCTCTCCGGCAAAAAAATAGATTATCCCGAGGCCAGCGTGCTGGTCGGCGAAAATACTTTTGTCTCGCATGGGGCGCAGTTCTCCGGGACGGTCATTATCGGCGATAATGTCAGGATCGGCCCACGGGCCAGGATATTTCACAGTTCCATCGGCTCAAATTCGATTGTCGGCCGCGACGTGGAACTCAACCGCGTCATCGCCTGGGAAAACGTCTCCATCGGGCCGAAAGCGAAAATCAGCGAAGCCATCTTGTGCAAGAACGCGTATGTCGGCGAGGAATCCATTATCGAGGAGGACTGCATCCTCTCCGATAATGCGCGGGTGGGCGAGGGTTGCTGGATCAAGCGCAATGTCAAGATATGGCCCAACAAAGAGGTCGAATCGGGGGCCACGCTGACCAGCAGCCTCATCTGGGGCGAGCGCTGGGCGCGCGATCTTTTCTCCGATGCCAAGGTAACCGGAGTTGGAAATACCGAGCTGACTCCTGAATTCGCCGCCAAGCTGGGAGCGGCTTTTGGGGCGATGCTGGGGGAAAATCGGACTGTCGCCGTTTGCCGGGGAGCCTCCAATATCACCCGCATGCTGAACCGTGCGCTGGTCTGCGGAATCTTGTCCACCGGCGTGAATGTCAATGATCTCCAGACGACGCCTGTGCCGGTGCTGAGGCAAGAGCTTCGGCGCGGGCGGCTGGCCGGCGGCGCCTATGTCCGGCTTAATCCCGATGGCAATGAAGAGGTCGATATCATTTTTTTCGACCACAACGGCTGGGACCTTCCGGCAAGCAAAATCAAGACGCTGGAAAGGCTTTTCTATCGGGAGGATTTCAGGCGGGCCTCCATAGCCGGCACCGGAACCATCGACTTCCCGGTGCGGGTGTTCGAGAGTTATCGCGAATCGTTTGTCCCGCATATCGAAAAGGGGATTTTGGAAAAAGCCCAGCCCAGGGTCGTAATCGATTATTCCTACGGCGGCGCATCCGAGATAATGCCCGGCATCCTGGGCGAGCTGGGAATCGATGCCGTATCGCTGAATGCGTTCGTAGACCAGAGGAAGCTATACTATTTCACTCAGAACCAGTCGCAGGCCTTAAGGCAGCTCGGCTCGATCGTGAATTCGCTCAACTATGATATGGGATTTCTCCTCAATCCCGGGGCGGAGAAATTCATGACGGTTGATGAGAACGGCGACATAATCGGAATTCAAAAAATGCTTTTGAAAGTCACCCAGCTTTATTGCGAGGTGGCTCATCCCAAGAAAATCGCCGCCCCGGTGACAGCCTCGGCGGGATTGGAGATGATCGCCGACGAATTCGGCGCCAAGATTCTCTGGATATCAAGCGATCATCAAGCCATGATGGAGGCCGGCAGCAGAAGCGATATCGATTTCGTAGTTGGCACCAAGGGCGGATTTGTTTTCCCCGGTTTCCAGCTCGGAGTCGATGCCATGTTTGTGGTGGTCAAGATAATGGAACTGCTGGCCAGGTCGGGCAAAAAATTAAGCCAGGTCACCGGCGATTGGGATCGACTCTACATGGCCGAGAAGGATGTTGCCTGCCCGCTCGCCAAACGCGGCCAGGTCATGCGCAGCCTGATGGAACATTCCGAGCGCGCGGCCAGAATAATTGTCGATGGGGTCCGGGTATCGGAAGACGATGGCTGGGTCCTGGTTCGCCCGGATAGGAAAAAGGCGCAATTTTACATACTGGCAGAGTCATACTCGGAGGAAACCGCCAAGGATCTGGTTAAGGAATATGTCAAGAATATAAAAAATTGGCAAAAATGACAGGGCATAGCCTTGATTATTGCGGAGATTTGACTTGACCCGGTGATTGCAAAAGATATATTTATGGGCTGAAAAAAAGGAGTGCCTGGAGCGATTTGATAAATATTTTTTATGATCTTAATAACATTAGTGTGGTCGTGAACCATTTTTGATACAGGTGCTCCTTGCCATGAAATTAGAGAATTACATAAAGCCCAGGGCGATAGCGTTTGCCCCGGTTTTTTATTATACCTTATTGGTATTGTCCTTTGCCGCGGCTGCCACTTCTGCTCAGAACCTGCCTTATGGCCCGACAATCCAAATGCCCGGAACCAGGCCGCAACCGTCGCTTCCCAGCGTTCCGTCAGCCACTAATAAGACTCTATTGGATAAGAAGATCGACCCCGACAGTTATATCCTTGGACCGGGGGATAATTTGTCGGTTTTCATCTGGGGCAGTTTCGAGGGTCAGTTCCAACTCACAATTACACCCGAGGGAATGTTGCTGGTGCCGGAGATCGGGCCTATCGATATCGCCGGATTGACGCTCAGCGAGGCCGGCGGAAAAATATCGGATGAAATCGGCCGCAAATATCGAAATGTCGGCTCCGCCGTATCATTGGTTGATTTGAGAACTTTCAAAGTCTTTGTAGGGGGCGCTGTCGTAAGTCCCGGCGCCTATCCTGCGACCGCCGTAACCCGGGCGTCCGAGGTTATTACATTGGCCGGCGGGTTTCTCATGGATGATCCGGAGGCAATGCCTGGCAGGCCGGCCCGCAAAAGGGAAATTTATCAGCCGGAATTCAAAAGAGCCTCGCGACGCAACATCAAAGTTTATCGCCAGAACGGCGATACCCTCCGCGCCGACATTCTCAGGCTGAATCTGGCCGGCAATCCCCAGTTCGATCCGCTCCTGATGGACGGCGATGAGATATTTGTCCCGGTCGAGGAAGCCACAATCAATCTCTATGGCATTTTTGGCGCGGTCCGCAACCCGGGCTATTTCGAATATTCGCCCCGCGATTCGCTCCAGGACCTCTTGAGCCTGGCCCACGGCACCACTATGGATGCCGACTCGCATAAGATCGAAATAGTCCGTTTCAAATCCGATCACAAATCGACCAACAGCATCTTCGTCGATCTGACCTCGGATAGTTGGAATGTTCCGCTTTTCCCCGACGACCGCGCTTATGTGACCTCTATCCAGGGATATCATCAGAAGGCGCAGGTTGAGCTGGTGGGCGAATTCAAGTATCCCGGCTTCTATGCCATCGAGGAAGACTCGACGGCCCTTTCGGAAATTGTCTCTAAGGCCGGCGGGTTCACCCAATTGGCCTCGCTGGAAGAGGCCGAGATGACCAGGGTTTCGGCGGAGGAGCTGGTCGATCCCGAGTTCGAACGGCTCAAGAAAATGATGGTCGCCGATATGTCGGAGCAGGAATACGAATATTTCAAGATCAAATCCCGTTCCAAGGTCGGCCGTGTGGCGGTTGATTTCGTTCAGCTTTTCGAGAAGGATGATTTCCGTCAGGACATGCGCCTTAGAGATAACGATGTTGTCACCGTTCCCCGGAAGCGCCGCGTGGTGAATGTCTCCGGAGAGGTGGCTAACCCGGGATTCCTGACTTATGCCCCCAAAGAGGATTATGCCTACTATATCAGGATGGCGGGCGGATATTCCGATAGGGCGGGGAAGAGTCGGGTATCGATTATCAAGACCACGGGTGAATGGAAAAAAGCCAAGCGCGGCAAGACTCTCGGCCCCGGCGATACCATTTGGATTCCCGAAAAGAAGAAATATAATTACATTGGTCTTATGAAAGATATCGCCATATTCGCTGGAAACATGGCGACAGTCTATCTCGTAATACGGCAGGCGACCAAATGACGACCCAAAACGAATCAGTCGATTCCGACAAAAACTTTTTCTGGCAGTTTCTCAACGCCATCTTTCGTTGGCGGCGGCTGCTGATCGTCAATACTTTCATCGCGGCGGTTCTGACGCTGATCGTGATGCTTTTCATGCCGAATTGGTACACCGCGTCGACATCCATTCTGCCGCCGGAGAAAGACGGCGGCACGTTGAGCTTCGCCTCGGGTTTGCTGGCCTCCGGCCTGGGCTCGCTTCTGGGGGGAACGGGCATGACGCTTCCGGGCATGGCCACCCCCTCGGACCTCTACGCCTCGATAGCCAGGAGCAGATCAGTCTGCAAATCGATTGTCGATAAATTCAATTTAATGGATGTCTTCGGCTCGGAGTACGAGCAGGAGGCAATCGAGCGCCTGCTTGCCAGGACCAGCATCATGGTCCAGCCGGAGGGAATCATAGTCATCGATTATAGCGATACAAACCGCGAAAGGGCGGCGGCTATCGCCAACACCTTTGTCGAGGAACTCAACCGCGTCAACCAGGAAAACCTGGTGTCGAAAGCCCGGGCCGTGCGCGAGTTTGTCGAACAGCGTCTGTCGGAAACGATACGCGACCTCGCCACGGCCGAGGAGGCCTACAAAAACTTCCAAAAGGTCCATTTCGCCGTGGCGCTCGACGAGCAGGTCAAGGCCGTGATCGACGCTATCGCCCAGCTTCGCGGCCAGCTCATGGTCGCCGAAATCGAATTTGGGATCATGAAAAAATCCCTCTCTCCGGATAACCTTCGATACCGGGAGCAGGAGTACAAGATTCGGGAGATTAGAACTCAATTGAGCAAGCTCGAGGGCGGCCAGGTCGGCGCCGACTCCTCGATCCTCAATCTGCCCATGGGCGAAGCCCCGGACCTGGCGCTGGAGCTGGCCCGCTTAACGCGCGAGCTTAAAATTCAGGAAACGATATTCGAGCTTCTGACTCAGCAATACGAGCAGGCCAAGATCCAGGAGCTTCGCGATACCCCCACCATCCAGGTGTTGGATAAGGCGGAAATACCGACTATGAAGAGCCGGCCCAAGAGGGTGACGATAGCCGCCATGGGCGGGGTCATGAGCTTTTGCCTGACTCTGCTGTTTGTATCGGTTTTGGAATTCGTGCAGCGCGAAAAGGCGGTCAATTCTCCCACATATCAGAAGATACAGGGCATAACGCGCATGATAAATGACGATTTTTATTGGGTCAGAAATATTTTCTCCAGGGGTAATAAGAATGCCGGTTAAGTTGGGGCAGATAGGGCTCGGCGCCTGGGGCAAAAATCTCCTGCGAACCTTCCATGGACTTCCGGAAACCTCCGTGATAATTGCCTGCGATTCCGATCAGAAAACTCTGTCCAAGATCTCGCCGGCCTATCCGGGAGTCGAGTTCACTCTTGATCCGGCGAAAGTCCTCGATAACCGCGCCATTGACGCCGTGGTGATCGCCACCCCGCCCGCCAGCCATTTCGAATTGGCCTCCAAAGCGATGGAAAATGGCAAGGATGTATTTGTCGAAAAGCCGATGGTTCTGGGAATCGAGGATGGTCGCAGGCTGCTCGAGATTGCGGATCAGACAAATAAGATCCTCATGGTCGGCCACATCATGGAATATCACCCGGCCAGCCTGAAAATGAAGGAGTATATCGATTCGGGAAAGCTTGGCAAGATTCATTACCTCTATGCCACCAGGGTAAATCTCGGCAAAGTCCGCGATATCGAAAACTCGCTTTGGAGTTTCGCTCCGCATGACGTCTCCTTGATCGTTTTCCTGTTGGGCAGGATGCCGGTTCGGGTCACCGCCACCGGCGCCGATTACCTTCAGAAGGGAATCGAGGACGTATCGTTCATGACCATGCATTTCGAGGACAAGACCATGGCTCATATTCATGTCAGCTGGCTTGATCCTCATAAGGAACGCAAACTGACCGTGGTCGGCTCCAAGATGATGGCGGTGTTTGATGACACCGAAAGCTCCGAAAAAATCTGGCTCTACGACAGGGGAGTCGACACCAAGATGGATTATAACACCTACGGCGAATATTTAAGCCTTCGCGCCGGCGATATCATCATCCCCAAGGTCGACTCGACCGAGCCGCTTAAGCTCGAATGTCAACATTTTATCAATAGTGTCAAAACCAGGACTCAGCCTCGTTCTGATGGCCGGGATGGCCTTCGAATTCTCACGATCCTGAATGCCGCCCAGATATCGATGGAACAGGGGGGAGCCCCGATGGAAATTTTCCCTAACGCTTACAACGTATGAGGTCACAATGGAGTATCACTGTGATAAATCGGCCAGTGTAGGCCCCGGTACTACGATAGGTTACAACGCTTATATCGGCAAAAATGTCGAAATCGGCGGCGGTTGCAGGATCGGGATAGGCGCGGTGATTCACGAGGGCACCAGGGTTGGCTCCAATGTCCGTATCGATGACAACACTGTCTTAGGCAAGTATCCCATGAAGGCGGCCATCTCCGCGACCACCAAGGACCAGGAGTTGCCTCCGCTGGTCATTTCCGACAACTGCATTCTGGGCACGTCGGTGGTAGTCTATCGCGGCGCCAAAATCGGTCAGAAAGTGCTGATTGCCGACCTGGCTTCGGTCAGGGAAAATGTCGAAATCGGCAATTTCACCATTGTCGGACGGGGTGTGACAATCGAGAATTTCTGCAAGATCGGAAATTACTGCAAACTTGAAACCAACGTTTACATTACCGCATATTCCGAGGTCGAGGATCGGGTTTTCGTCGCGCCCTGCGTGGCCACCTCGAACGATAACTTTATCGGGCGAACCGAGGAGCGCTTCAAGCACTTCAAGGGCGTCACGATCAAGAAGGGCGGACGAATCGGAGTTGGCGCCGTGATATTGCCCGGCAAAGTAATCGGCGAGGACGCGCTGATCGCGGCCGGCGCCGTGTTGACCCATGACGCCGAGGCGCGTCAGATTCACGCCGGAGTGCCGGCCAAGAAATTCCGGGCCGTGCCAACCGAACAGCTTCTCGAAAATCAGAATTGGTGAAAGGTATCATGATATGAAGGTCCCTCTTTTGGATTTGAAAAGGCAATATCGAACGATCAAACCCGAGATAGACCAGGCCATTCAAAAAGTCCTGGATAACACGATGTTCATAATGGGCCCCGAGGTTAAGGAACTCGAGGAAAAGGTCGCCCAATATTGCGGCGCCAAACATGGCATCGGAGTGGCGTCAGGTACCGATGCCTTGCTGTTGTCGCTTCGCGCCCTCGGTGTCGGCCCCGGCGATGAGGTTGTGACCACTACATTTTCTTTCTTCGCAACCGCCGGCGTAATTTCACGTCTGGGCGCAAAGCCGGTATTCGTAGATATCGAGCCTAAGACATTTAATATCGATTCCCGGCGCCTGAACGACGCAATCACTCCTAAAACCAAAGCCATTATGCCGGTCCATCTATATGGGCAGATGGCCGATATGGACGAGATCATGGAAATCGCCGGCAAGCGGGGAGTTCCGGTGGTGGAGGACGCGGCCCAGGCGATCGGCGCCGAATACAAAGGCAAGAGGGCCGGCCAGTTTGGCGCTACCGGTTGCTTTTCGTTTTTCCCGAGCAAGAATCTCGGGGCCTACGGAGATGGCGGGTTCATTACCACCAGCGATGACAATCTCGCCGGCCTTCTGCGTAAATTGCGGGTCCACGGCGCCCAACCGAAATATTTCCATTCGATCATAGGGTATAACAGCCGCCTCGATACGCTCCAGGCGGCCATCCTCATCGTGAAGCTGAAATACTTGCCCGAGTGGCATGAAGCCCGCCGCCTGAAGGCGGACAATTATACCAGATTGCTGAGTGGGATAAATCAGGTCACGACTCCCTTTGTGCATCCGCATAATTATCATATATATCATCAATACACCATCCTGGCGGAAAACAGGGACGGCTTAAAGGAACACTTGAAGTCTCGTGAAATAGGTTTTGACACTTATTACCCGCTTCCTCTGCATATGCAGGAGTGCTATAAAGAGCTGAATTATAAGCCAGGTTCCCTGCCGGTCTCGGAGAAGCTGGCCAGGTTGGCGATTTCCCTGCCGGTATTTCCGGAACTTACCGATCAGGAACAGGAATATGTCGCTGGGGCGATCAGGGAGTTTTACAGCAGGTAATGAAAAAAGCGGCGTTGGTAGTAGGAACCAGGCCTCAGTTTGTTAAAACCGCCCCCTTGACTCTCGAGTTGGGGCGGTTTTTCCAGATGGTCTTGATCCACACGGGCCAGCATTACGATTTCATGATGTCGAAGAGCTTTTTCGGCGAGCTCGGCATACCCGACCCCGATTACCATTTGGAGGCAGCCAAATCGTTATCTGGAGACGGGATCGGGAAAATGATCGACCGGCTGGAGTCGATCCTATCGTATGAAAAGCCCGACCTCGTGATCGTGGTTGGAGATACCAATTCCACGCTGGCGGGAGCGCTGGCCGCGGTTCGCCTTCGGCTGCCGTTGGCCCATGTCGAGGCCGGTGTCCGCGCGTTGGATAAAAAACTCCCCGAACAGATCAATAGGGTCATGACCGATGCCGTGGCCGATTATTTCCTCTGCCCGACCCCGTCGGCGGTGCAGAATCTCAAGCGTGAGGGTAAATGCGACCATATCTACGATACCGGCGATGTCATTTACGATTGTCTCCGTTCCTTTTTTGAAAGAATACCCGTGAAGCCGGAAAGCTTCGAATCGTTGCCCAATCGATTCGCGTTAGCAACCATCCATCGGGCCGAGGCGGTCGATAACAAAGAGAATCTGAAAAGTGTCCTCATTTCCCTGGAAAGCGCGAATTTGCCGGTTATCTTTCCGGTCCATCCGAGAACCAGGAAGAGGATTGAGGCTTTCGGTCTTTGGGGGAATATGCCTGGCAATGTTAGATTCACCGATCCGCTGGGATATCTGGATATCTTGTCGCTGATAAAGAGATCGGAATTCGTAGTCACCGACTCCGGCGGCGTACAGAGGGAGGCTGTTTTTCTTGGCAAACCGGTCCTCGTCGCCAGGCCCGAGACCGAGTGGCGGGAGTTGGAGGAAAATCACTGGCTTAGGGTCGCCGGGTATTCATTCGATCTGTCTGGTGGTGTCGATACGGAAATCGGAAATCGGGGCGTCCTGGAGCATCTCACCCGGCCGGCTTCAGCCGAGATGGCTCGAATATTAGCCGGCCTGTAAGACGCGTGGCGCAATGTACCATATGAATTCATCAGAGAGACTTCATATCTGTTTATTCGCCGATGCGCGCTCTGTCCATACACGCCGTTGGGTCAGGGGATTGCGTGGTCTTGGCCACGATGTTGACCTTATCACCTTGAAGAAGGATCCTGAATTCGATATCGGCGGAATAGACCTGGGCGCATCGGGAAAACTGGCATATTTGACCAAAATTCGGGCCTTGCGGCGCGAGGTAAGGAGGCTGGCCCCCGACATTTTCCATGCCCATTACGCCTCGAGCTACGGATACCTGGCCAGTTTTGTGAATCACCCAAGAAAGGTGGTGTCCGTCTGGGGAAATGATTTAATCGAGTTTCCCAGGAGAAATCCATTCTTCAGGATGATTATCAAACGTTCGTTGGCAAGCGCTCATCATATTACGGCGACAAGCGAGTTCTTGAAGGCCGTCACATCCAATTTCGAAATTGGACCTGTCCCCATCACGGTGATCCCGTTTGGTATTGATTTGAATCTGTTCGAATTTTCCGAGCGACATGATGGCGGCACGACCAGGATCGGCATCGCCAAGCATCTTCATCCGATGTATGGCTTGGATTATCTTATCAAGGCCTTTGAGGAGATATCGCGGGGCCGTTTGGACCTCGAGCTTCTCATCGTCGGCAAGGGGCCGTCGGAGAATGAATATCGAGCCCTTGCAAGGCATTTGGGCCTTGGAAACAAGGTCAAATTCATGGGAGCCTTGCCCCATGAAAAAGTCGCGCAATTCCTCGCGACATTAGATATATTTGCAATGCCGTCCATTTGCGAAGAGGCGTTCGGTGTGGCGGCATTAGAGGCCTCGGCCACGGGATTGCCGGTAGTCGCCACCAGGGTGGGAGGCATACCGGAAGTTGTCGTCGATTGTGAGACCGGGTTACTGGTTGAAAGAAAGGATGTCAGCCAATTGGCGCAGGCAATTCTAAAGCTTGTTAATGAACCGGAATTGCGCCGCAAGATGGGGCGGGCCGGGCGCAAGTTTGTCGAGGAAAAATACAGGTGGGAGGATAACCTGCGCGCCATGCGCGACCTGTATTATCGAATGATGTCATGAGAATTCTGATTGTCACCCAATATTTCTATCCTGAACCGGGCGCCGCCACCAACCGGCTCCTCTCATTCGCCAGAGGCCTGGCCAGGAATGGCCATGACATCACTGTCCTGTGCGAATTTCCCAGTTACCCATCCGGCGTTCTGGCTCGCCAGTATCGATTCAAGTTATTCAAGATAGAGAGATTCGAGAATTTCCGGATAGTCCGGGCCTTCATTCTGCCTACCACCAGATTCGGCATCCTGTCGAGACTATTGAATTACGCCAGCTACCTTTTCTCCTCGTTTGTGGTCGGGCTGTTCCTGAGGCGGCCGCATATCATGATCGCCTCCTCGCCGCCGCCGACGGTCGGGCTGAGCGCCGCCACATTGAGCTTCCTCAAGATGGTCCCGCTAATCGGCGATATCCGTGATCTCTGGCCGGAATACGCTATCGCCATCGGAGAGCTGAAGAGCAAAATGGGAATCATAAGCGGACGGCTCACGGAGAGGATTTTCTACCGGCGCTGTATTGCCTTTATCACCATATCCGAGGGATTGAAAAACTACCTCGAGAAAAAAAACAAAGGCAAAAAAATCTTCATCGTCATGAACGGCTCCTCCATACCCGATATGCCGTCATATGCCGATCAGCGGGCTAACTGTTTCGCTGGCAATCCGATAAATGTCTGCTATGCCGGAGTCGTGGGCCTGCTACAGCCGATTCAGGATATTGTCGATGCCGCGCAGATTACCATGAGGGATGATTCGATCGTCTATACAATCATTGGCGATGGTGTCAAGCGCGAAGCCCTGGAGAATCAGGTGCTCAGCAGAAACCTTTCCAATATCACATTCACGGGAGCCCTGCCGCTGCCGGAAACGCTCGACTTACTGCTAAAATCTGATGTGGCCGTGGTGCCTCTCTTGAATATCGAGCATTTCAAGAGCGCGCTGCCCTCGAAATTTTTCGATTACATGGCCCTGGGGCTGCCGATAATTCTCGGTGTCGACGGTGAAGCGCGCAGCATTCTCGAAAAACACAGCACCGGGATTTATTACCAGCCTGGCTGCCCTCATGACCTGGTCGCCAAGATCAGATGGCTGCAGTCGAATCCCGACAAGGCCAGAGCCATGGGAATGGCCGGCAGGGAATTGGTATACAAAAGCTACTCCAGATCGGAGTTAGCCGAAAAGATGGAAAAGATAGTTTCCGAACTAATTCGAGCCAAGTAGCGATTTCCGATGCGAATATTGATTATAACGCAGTACTTCCATCCCGAACCTGGGGCGCCGGCGAACCGGCTCCTTTCTTTCGCCCGGGGTTTCGCCGCCAAAGGGCATCAGGTTACTGTCCTATGCGAGTTTCCCAACTATCCGACCGGCAGATTGGCTAAGGGGGATCGGTTCAGGTTTTGGCGCAAAGAAAAGCTCGAGAATTTCGAAATAGTCAGATCATTCGTAATACCCACTCGACGGTCGAGCGTCGCGTTGCGCCTTGTCAATTACTGGAGCTTCACGCTCTCGTCTTTTCTGGTGGGTCTATTCTTGAAGCGGCCTGACCTAATCCTGGTTTCCTCTCCGCCCCTTTTTGCCGGACCGGCGGCGGTCTGGCTAAGCTCTCTGAAACGCGCTCCCATCGTTTCGGATATTCGTGATCTATGGCCAGAGGATGCCATAATGATGGGCCAGCTCAAGAGCCGGATAGCGATCCAGGGGGGACGGGCCACGGCCAAACAACTTTACCGTAAGTCTTCATTTATTATTACTATATCGGAAGGACTTAAAGAAAAACTTGAGACGATGGCCCAGGGCAAAGAAGTGCATGTCGTTGTTAACGGCTCGTCCGTTCCGGACCTCTGGTCGGGTATGGAGTGCCGTCGTCGATTTCAAGGCGCGCCTATCACGGTCTGCTACGCCGGCACGCTGGGGTTGGGACAGCCCATAGAGGATATTGTCGAGGTGGCGTCCGCCACAAGGGATGACAAATCAATAAAGTATTTAATTGTCGGCGATGGTGTCAAGAGGCAGAGCCTGATGGCTTTGGCCGCGGGAAAGGGTCTCGATAATATTAGCTTTGCGGGAGGGGTTTCATTTGAAACATCGATCGAATTATTAGACGGTTCCGATATCGCCATCGTGTCGCTTATCGGCCGGGAAATATTCCAGAGCGCCATACCATCCAAGTTCTTTGATTGCATGGCATTGGGCTTACCTGTTATATTGGGTGTCGATGGCGAAGCGAGAGTGATCCTGGAGGAAAGTAATACCGGACTGTACTATCGCTCAGGCGATTGGCGTGACCTATTAGACAAAATTGTATTCTTGAAAGGCAATCCCGAGATTGCCAGGAAGCTTGGAGAAAACGGCCGTAAGTTGGTCTGGAGCCGATACAGACGCTCCGACCTGGCGGCCCAATTGGAGTCATTGATACAAAATCGCTTTTCTAAGAGGATTTAGTTCGTTTGCATATGTCTAATATCATTAATGCATTCACTATCGATTTCGAAGATTGGTATCAGGGGCTGGAAATACACAAGGTCGAGACATGGCACAAATTCGAATCGCGTATCGAGCGCAACTGCCTGAAGCTTCTCGAGATTCTCAAGGCCCATGATATCAGAGCGACATTTTTTGTTTTGGGCTACCTGGTGGAAAAACATCCCAAACTGCTAAAGATGATTCACGAGCTGGGGCATGAGATCGGCTCGCACGGATATTCCCACACCCAGGTTTTCCGTTTGACCAGGGAGCAGTTCAACGATGAGATCGCGCGCACGACTGACGCCATATACAAGATTACCTGCAAACAACCGCTGGGCTTCCGGGCGCCGATTTTCTCAATTGTCAGGGATTCCTACTGGGCGCTCGATGTCCTGGCCGAGAACGGCTATAAGTACGATTCGAGCATCTATCCCACTTTCAACTATCGCTACGGGATGATAAAGGCCAATCGTTTCCGCCACGAGATCACCACCGAATCTAACCGCAAGATTATCGAGATACCGGTGGCCACAGCCAGGTTCCTGCGAGTGAATCTTCCTGTCGGCGGCGGCGCCTATTTCAGGATCTGGCCTTACGCTGTCACAAGATGGGCCTTTCGCAATCTCAACAAGCAGGGCCGGCCGGGCGTGTTCTATATGCATCCCTGGGAGATCGACCCCGACCAGCCGAAAATCGAATTACCGATGCGATTGTCTCTGACACATTATCACCGGCTGGGCTCGACCGAAAAGAAACTGCATAAGCTCCTTGACGATTTCAAATTTACTTCGATGTCCGAGGTTCTCGGACTCGATTATTGAGGAATGTGTGGGAAAAGAAAAAAGGTCGCCGGCGGTTTTCCTTGATCGCGACGGGGTAATTATCGTGGAAAAGAATTTTCAGGCCGACCCCAATGATATCGAATTCATCCCCGGATCGGTTGAGGGGCTGTTGAAATTGAATCCGAAATATCTCAAAGTTGTGGTTTCGAACCAGTCCGGTATCGCCAGGGGATATTTCAGCCATGACGAAGCCGTGGCGGTGAATCAGGCAGTGGATGAAAAACTCAGCCTCTCGGGAATAAGAATAGACGCCTGGTATTTTTGCCCGCATGGGCCGGATGACGGCTGTGACTGCAGGAAGCCCCGGCCCGGCCTTATCATGAAAGCCGCGGATGAACTTGATTTGGAGCTGTCCGCAAGCTGGATTATCGGCGATAAATCGTCCGACATAGGAGCCGGAACTGCGGCCGGGATCAGGACCATCCTTGTTAAAACCGGCTACGCCGGAAAGGAGCCGGGCGCCGATGATTCAAAACCGGATTTCACTGCCGATAATCTGTATTGTGCCATAGATATCATTAACAAGGGTGTTGGAATATGAAGGTGCTTATCACGGGCGGGGCCGGGTTTATCGGCTCCCATCTGGCCGAGAAATTGCTCGAGCAGGGCCATCATGTGTTTGCGGTCGACAACCTCTCGACCGGCAAGCTCGAAAATATCGTGCATCTGCGCGGCAATCCCGAGTTTGAATTTTTCGCCGGCACAATCATGGATGAAATCCTGATGGCGGAGATGATTTCGCAGTGCGAGACGATCTTTCACCTGGCGGCGGCGGTTGGGGTCAGGCTCATTATCGACAAGCCGGTCGATACGATCGAGACGAATATCATGGGTAGTGAGATAGTCTTGAAACTGGCCAATCGCAGAAAGCGGAAGGTGATTATCACCTCGACATCGGAGGTCTATGGCAAGAATGAGCAGGTGCCGTTCAAGGAATCCGACGATTCGGTGTACGGGCCGACCGTCAAATCGAGGTGGAGCTACGCCTGCTCCAAGGCTATCGATGAGTTTCTGGCGCTGGCGTATTATCGCGAGAAAAAGCTGCCGGTTGTGATAGTCAGGCTGTTCAATACTATCGGCGCCCGGCAGACAGGGGAATATGGCATGGTCGTTCCGACTTTTGTCAAGCAGGCCTTAATGGGGCACCCCCTGACGGTATTCGGCGACGGTTCCCAGAGCCGCTGTTTCACCAATGTCAGGGACGTGGTCCGGGCAATGGTAAGTTTGGCCGAGAATCCGGAGGCTGTAGGGCAGGTCTATAATATCGGCAGCAGCGAAGTGATAACCATAAACGACCTCGCCTGCCGGGTCAAGGAGCTCTGCGGTTCCAAATCGGAAATTCAATATATCCCTTATGACAAAGCATTCGAGGCCGGTTTTGAGGATATGTACCAGCGCGTTCCGGATCTTCTCAAGATCCATGACGCGATCGGGTACAAGCCGATGATAAGCCTGGATCAGTCAATTCAGGAGATTATCGAATACTACAAGCGATGAGCGCTTATTATATCGGTTCATTCATCGTCCCATTTGTAATGACACTGCTCCTGATTCCCCTGGTGCGGCGAGTGGCGCTCAATATCGGCTTCATCGACACCCCCTCTGCCAGAAAGATTCACAGCCGCCCCATTCCGCTGGGTGGCGGCATTCCGATTTTCCTGGGATTCATTCTTGTTTTCATATTTTCTTCATCTGTTCTCGTGTTCACCGGGATCAAGGGAGCCATGGGAATATTATCCGGATCCGTTTTTATATTTCTGATCGGGATATATGATGACGCTTTCGATATGGGAGCCCTGCCCAAGATGATTGGGCAGGTCATTGCGGCCATCATCTTTTTATCATTCACCGAGGGGCCGCCGCCGACAGTATCGTACCCCGTTTATCTGGCCCTGGGGATAGCCTGGATAGTCGGCATACAAAATGCGCTCAATTTCCTGGATAACATGGATGGCCTTTGTGGCGGTGTGGCCATGTCGATTGCGCTGGGCCTGGGGGCCTTATTCGTCCTGAAAGACATGTCGATTTATGCTATTATCTGTTTTGCCCTGGCCGGCGGCGCCCTGGGATTTCTGCGCTACAATCTTCCGCCGGCGAGCATATTTCTGGGGGATACCGGCAGCCTCCTATTCGGATTTGCACTCTCCTGTCTGGCCGTGATACACATTGATACCTCCCGCGACATGGCGGCCGCCCTGGCGCCTTTTATAATTATGGCCTACCCGATTTTCGATATGACCTTCGTGACCATAAGCCGCCTTAACGAGGGGAGAAAGGTTTATATCGGCGGCAAGGACCACTCCTCGCACAAAATCAATTTCATGGGCTTAACCCGCAAGGCCACGGTCTTTGCAATTTACGCTATCAACCTGCTTCTGGTAATATTCGGAATCACGCTTTATTTCATCTCCGGCTCGCCTTATCCGATGCTCCTTGTTGTTGCGCTGGCATTCGCGCTTGCTTTCGTGGGCACCCACCTATATAAGAACCTCCTCTTTCTCTGGCTGAGAGCGCGGTTTCTGATCGTTGATTTTGTGGCAGTCAATCTATCTTTGCTCCTTTACATCTGGATCAGATACGCGCTGGGACCGGCCGGCATGATGCCGGCCCTTGCCTTTTCCGACCTGGCCTGGATCAACATATTCTGGATCATGCTGTTTTCGGCCGGCGGCCTCTATGAGCTTCAGCCGGAGTCCAGGCTTCGAGACCACCTCGGCCTTCTGGCCCGACTGATAATATTTGGGTCGGCCATATTCGCCCTGGCGAATTATAAGCCTGGTTCCGGATTCCAGGTCTCGCTGCAAGCGCTATTGCTGTTTTCCATAATTCTGTTTTGCGTTAACGGTCTATTGCGCGCAAGCCTCTATCTCTCGACGGGGAGGAAGCTGTCCGGTGGACATGCCAGGATGGCCGCTATCATCGTGCGGCTTTCGCCGTTACGTGAAACCTTCGCCCTTGAGCCGTTCGATGCAAATTACGAAATCATAGGCTATGCCGGAATTCCCGGGTCGTGCGATTTCGAATATCTCGGCGATGTCGATTCTCTGGGACGCATCTTGCACGACCGCAGGGTCGGCCGGGTGATACTTGCCCTGCCCGATGATTATTTCGAGAATCTGACATCGGTTTTCGGCTCGGCCTTTTTCATGGATACGCGTTTCTTGACAATTAAACCATCGGCGCCCAATTTGAAAGGCCTGCGCAAATTGCCGACCAGGTTTAAGGGCATTCATTTTATCGCGCCGAGCCATCGACGAATTTTCGTTCGCATAATGAAACGTATCGGGGATTTCGTCATATCGGTAATCGCGCTGATTTTTTCGCTGCCGTGGATAGCATATAAAATCTTGTATGCGCGGACAAAAAATGTTAAGTTTGCGCAGAATATCAGCTTTATCGGCTTGGGTGAAAAGGAGAAAGCGGGCCGGTGCCTCATTAAAGGCCGGCACTTCCGATTCCGCAATCCCTGGGGCCTGCTTTCCGTATTGAAGGGCGATATGAGCCTGGTCGGAACCACGATTTCAACCGGCGCCGAAAGAATCGATGGTTCATGGCGCAAGTTCTGTGTCAAACCCGGACTTTTCGGGCCCGGGTATGACGGCCACACTACCAGGGAGCAATTCGAATTCGATTTGGAATATCTGGAACGCCCCTCGTTGATATATGAACTGGCCATACTGGTCGCGCAGACAACGAGGGTTTCTCGCATAAAGAGTATTGGAAATCAAGATGCTTGATCCGAAATTCATCAGACAAAACGTCGATCTTGTCAGGCAGGCAATCGCCAACAAAGGGGAGAAGGCCGACCCGGGCAGATTCATCGAGGCTGATGACAGGCGTCGGGAAATCATCGGGACCGTCGAGAAACTGAAAGCCGAGCGCAACGCGGCCTCGAACGAGATCTCGAAGATCAAAAAGGCCGGCGGCGATGCCACCGACATGATCGAGAAGATGCGAACAGTCGGCGACAATATCGCCGCGCTTGACAAGGAATTACTGGTTGTCGAGGAAAGCATCAAGGAGATCCTGCTTTGGATACCGAATATTCCGCATCAAACTGTGCCGGTTGGGGCCACCGACGCCGATAATCTGGAGGTGCGTCGCTGGGGCGACTGCCGGCAATTCGATTTTCAGCCCAGGCCGCATTGGGAGATTGGGGAGATGATCGGCGGGCTGGATATCCGGGGTGGGGCCAAAGTCAGCGGCTCCGGATTCTATTTTCTGACCGGTCCCGGCGCAAGTCTGGAAAGAGCCCTGATTAACTTCATGCTCGACCTGCATACCTCCCAGCACGGCTATACCGAGGTTTTGATCCCTTACCTGGTCGGCAGCGACGCCATGAGGGGTACCGGCCAAATACCGAAGTTGGCCGAGGATATGTATTATCTGGATAAGGACGATCTTTACCTTATCCCCACCGCCGAGGTTTCGCTGACCAATATCCACGCGGGAGAGATCCTTCAGCCGGACAAGCTTCCCGTGAAGTTCGTGGCGTTCTCGCCATGTTTCAGGCGCGAGGCAGGCTCTTACGGCAAGGAGACCCGCGGTATCGTGCGCGTGCATCAATTCCACAAAGTGGAAATGGTCAAGATTGTGGAGCCGGAAACCTCATACAATGAGCTCGAGTCGCTGGTGGCCAACGCCGAGACCGTGCTTCAACGCTTGCAACTGCCATATCGGGTAAGGCTCTTATGCACCGGCGACCTCTCGTTTGCGGCCGCCAAGTGCTACGACCTCGAGGTTCATGCCCCCGGCATGAATACCTGGCTGGAGGTTTCCTCGTGCTCCAATTTTGAGGATTTTCAGGCGCGGCGAATGAACCTTCGGTTCCGGCCGGAGAAGGGCGGCAAGACCGCGTTCCCGCACACGCTCAATGGCTCGGGGCTGGCGTTGCCGCGGACCGTGGCGTCGATTTTGGAAAATTACCAGACTCGCTCGGGCGAGGTGACGGTCCCAGAGGTTCTCAGGCCATATATGGGAGGTATCGAGACCCTGAAGGGTTAGCGTGATGCCGCGCGATCTGACAAAACACAATGTCAATTTACACGTGAGCTATTCGCGATTTTTCCGGTGGTTCCTGGTGTTTGGAGTCGTGGCTGTTATTGCGCTGTTTGTTTATTTCAATCAGGCGGTTGTGCGCGATATCCGCAAGGACGCCACCAGGCTGAGCCAGATGTATGCCCGGCTTATCGAGTATGGGGCCAGCGAGGCCTCCGACCCGGAAGTCATAAATTTCATATTCGATAACATTATCACCAAGGTCAATTTCCCGATCATCGTGACCGATCGCAATGGGATACCGGCCGCCTGGACCATGGAATACAGCATCAGCGACACAACGACCCGGACCCGTCAGGAACTTTACAGGCTCATCGAGCAGTTCGACAGCCAGAATCCGCCGATCGAAATCAGGTCCGACACCGCCCTTATCAGCGTGCTTCACTATGGCAATTCGGATCTCATTTGGAAGCTGCGGATTATACCGCTGGTCGAAATTTCAGTCATAACCGTGTTTCTTTTCGTGGCCTTTATCGGTTTCAGGAATATCAAGAAGTCCGAGCAGCGCTCCATCTGGGTCGGCATGGCCAAAGAGACGGCCCATCAATTGGGCACGCCCATAACATCGCTGATGGGATGGGTCGAGCTTCTCAAAGTGAGGCATGAGGAAGGCAAGATTGCCCTGTCGTCGGAATTTCAGAATGGCAATTTCGGCGATATGACGAGCAAGATGATGGGCGATCTCAGACGGTTGGATCGGATCGCCACCCGTTTCGGGCAGATCGGTTCGGCGCCGGAGTTATCCGAAAACAACATCAATGAGATTGTCAAGGACGTGATCGAATATTTTCGCATGCGGCTTCCCGCGGGAGGCTTGACCATCACCGCCATCTATGGTGTCGTGCCCGATATCAAGATAAATCCCGAGCTCCTGCGCTGGGTGATCGAGAATCTCATGAAAAACTCGATGGAGGCCACGAGTTCGAAAACCGGCCATATTCAAGTTTCGACCTCTTTTAATCCCGAGCAGAAGCGTATAATTATTGCGGTCGAGGATAACGGCCGAGGCATACCTTATTCGGAGCAGAAACGAGTCTTTTCGCCCGGGTTCACGACCAAGAAGCGCGGCTGGGGCCTGGGCTTGACGCTGGCGCGCAGAATAGTGGAGGAGTATCATGGAGGCAGGATCAGCCTGAAGTCATCCGAACCGGACGTTAGGACCGTGTTCGCTGTGGAATTACCGGTGTAAATGATGCAAAAAGATGATGCCAAGACAATTCTGTGGGTCGATGATGAGATCGATCTTCTTGCGGCCCATATAATTTTCCTCAAGGACAAGGGGTATAACCTGCTCGAGGCTTCCAATGGGGATGACGCCCTCGAGATCGTCTCCAGGGGAGGTGTCGACCTGGTAATGATCGATGAGATGATGCCGGGCCGCGACGGCCTGGCCACGCTCGAGGGAATCAAGGATATAAACCCGCACCTGCCGGTTATCATGGTGACCAAGTCGGAGGAAGAGCACCTCATGAACGAGGCCATCGGCAAGAAGATTGACGACTACCTGACCAAGCCGGTCAACTTGAGCCAGGTTCTTTCGGCTATCAAGAAGATCCTCGAACGTCAGAAATTGACCGAGAACACGCTGACCCGGGAATTCGTCCAGGATTTTTCGCGCATCAACATGCAGCTTTCCGGGCCGCTCCAGTGGCAGGATTGGATCGATATACATGTCAAGCTGTCGGAGATCGATCTGGAGTTGGAGAAATTCCGCGATGTCGGGCTCAAGCAATCGCATCAGGACCTGAAGAAAGTGGCCAGCGCGGAGTTTGGCGGATTCGTTATCAAGAATTACAGGCGCTGGCTGCAATCCTCCGATGGCCCGCCGCTTTCGGTGGGGGTCGTCGAAAAACATGTGGCGCCCATTTTGAGGCAGGGCAAGCAGACATTTTTCATCGTGGTTGACTGCATGCGATTGGATCAGTGGCTCATGATCGAGCCGATTCTGGGGGAATATTTCAACATAAAGAAAGATTATTATTATTCGATCCTGCCCACGGCCACGCCGTTCTCGCGCAACAGCATTTTCGCCGGGGAGTTTCCCGACACCGTGGCCGGTATCTACCCCGATCTCTGGGAGCGTGGCGCCAATGAGGCCAGCCGCAACCGCCACGAAAGGCAGCTTCTGGACCGCCAACTGGCCAAGCTCGGCCTCAGTTTAAAAAGCGAGCCCAAGTATGTCAAGGTGCTCGATTTCGATGAAGGTCAGAACCTGGCCAAGAAAATACAAAGCTATTCCACGGCGCCGCTCGTATCGGTTGTCTACAACTTCGTCGATATTCTTGTGCACGGCCGCTCGGAATCGGAAATTCTGCAGGAGGTGGCCCCCAACGAGGCCGCCTTCCGTTCCCTGATGCGCTCCTGGTTTGAGCATTCCCATATGTTCGAAATGCTGCGGAAGCTCGCCGAGTGGGATTGCGAGATAGTCATTACCACCGATCATGGCTCGGTTATCGGCACTCGCGGGGCGCTGGCCTACGGCAAGAAAGATACGTCGACGAATCTCCGATATAAGTACGGAGACAACCTCAACTGTGACCCGAAGCAGGCCTGGCTCATAAAGGAGCCGAAAGATCTTCGCCTGCCGACCTGGGGCCTGGCAACGACCTATATAATCGCGTTAGAAGACTACTACTTTGTCTATCCCACTAAGTATTCGGAATACCGGCGACAATATTTAAACAGTTTCCAGCATGGCGGCATAAGCCTGGACGAGGTGATCCTGCCGGTAATTACACTTAAGCCGAGGTAGGTCGGCGAGCAATCCCGTCTGATTGTAGTTGTGCTAACTCTGAACGCGCGTTATCATTACATCCGTGAAACAGCTGTTATTGATCGAATCGGAATCCGATGCGGAAACCGAGGCGATAGCCGTGGAATTATCGTCGATCTTAAGATCCGGTGACGTGGTCGCATTGTATGGCCAGCTTGGCGCCGGCAAAACTACCTTTGTCAGGGGGCTGGCCCGGGGCCTCGGGTGCCGCCAGACAGTCAAAAGCCCCACGTTCAACCTGATAAACGAATATCCCGGCGACATGCCATTGTATCATATCGATTTCTACAGGCTCGAAAGTCATTCGGAAATCGATGACCTTGGATGGACTGACTATCTCGATGGCGATGGCGTGGTTGCTATCGAATGGGCCGACAAGCTGGGGAATTCATTGCCGCACAACAGATTCGATGTCTTGATCTCTTTCGGCGGGCCGGAAATCAGGATTGTGGAGGTCATTGCCGTTGGTGATCCTGGGAATAGATAGTTCGGACGATTACCTCTCGGTAGGGCTTTCCTCGGAGGGGAGAATAATATTCTCAAGATCATCCCTACCGCAGGCACAGGGCAAGACGATGCTGCACACGTTTATATTATCCGTGTTGTCCCAGGCAGGTCATAAAATATCAGATCTGGAGGGTGTAGCGGTCGCCATCGGCCCCGGGTCATTTACCGGCCTGAGAGTGGGGCTGGCCGCGGCCAAGGGGATCTGCTGGGCGACTAAACTTCCGCTGGCCGGCGTCTCATCCTTGATGGCAATAGCGCACTGCGCCAATATCGCCGCCAAAGAGGTGGTCGCAGTCAAAGATGCCAGACGCGAGGAGTTCTATTTCGGCGGGTTCACAAGGCTCGATCGGGGATACGGGCAGATTATTCCGGACTCGATCGGCAGCGCTGGCGACATTTTCGCGCTTGCGGATAAAGGGTATGCGCTTATTGGCCCCGGGATCGAGGCGCTGGCCAAAAACCCGGGCTGCCCGACTATCAGTGACGGCGGGTATGATCGCGAGGGGATTGGGGGAGCTGTCGCCCTGCTTGGTGAGGAGCGCTTGAAGGCTGGGAAAGTGCTTGATTTAGCCAATTCGATCCCTAATTATATCAGGGTGCCAAGACCGAGGGAATGGAAGCCATAGGCGATGCCGGATGTCGTCATTCGAAAAATGGCCGAGCGGGATTTGATGGAGATTGTCGCCCTCGAAAAAGAGATATTCGCCGATCCCTGGAGCTACGAGGCATTCAGAACAGATATCCAAAATCCCATGGCCTTTCCGCTTGCGGCCGTGATAGGGGAATCGATCGCCGGGTATTCATGCCTTTATATTGTGGCAGGAGAGATGCAGATAGGAAATTTCGCCGTGGCCCCCGATCACAGAGGACGGGGAATTGCCAAATTACTAATGAACCGGATACTCGAAATAGCCAAAGAGCGAGAATGTGATTTGATTTTTCTCGAGGTCAGGGAATCCAACCAACCGGCCAGGAGCCTTTATGAATCGTACGAATTTAAGGTAGTCGGACGGCGGGTCGGATATTACCGGAATCCTTATGAAAATGCCATTCTCATGACCAGGGAGCTTTGATGGTTGATTGGTTTAATCGCGCGCGCAAGGGCACGCCCAGCGCCGAAAAACGCGATATACCCGACGGTGTCTGGACAAAGTGCCAGTCTTGCAACGAAATTCTCACTGTCATGTCGCTCGATAAGAATTTCTGGGTCTGTCCCAAATGCGAATTTCATTTTCGTATCCCCGCCGTTTCCTATATCAGCCTGCTTATCGATCCCGATACTTTCGAGGAGTTCGATGCTGACCTGGTCTCGATGGACCCGCTCGAATTCAAGGACCTGAAAAAATATCCCGAGAGAATTGCTTCTGCTCGCAAGAAGACCGGCCGCAACGACGCCGTAATTTGCGGGATGGGGAAAATCGAGGGTATCGAAATTTCTTTTTGTGTCATGGATTTCGAATTCATCGGCGGCAGCATGGGAAGCGTGGTTGGAGAGAAGGTGGCCCGCGCCATCGAACGCTCCATAAGCAAGGGAGTTCCCCTGGTCATCGTCTCCTGCTCGGGGGGAGCGCGCATGATGGAGGGGATACTCTCGCTCATGCAGATGGCCAAGACCTCGACCCTGCTGGCGATGCTGAATAAGCTGAAGATTCCATTCATTTCGATTCTTACCAATCCCACCACGGCCGGCGTGATGGCCTCATACGCCTCGCTTGGCGATGTCATCATTGCCGAGCCCAAGGCCCTGCTCGGCTTTGCCGGGCCGAGGGTCATAGCGCAAACGATCGGTGGCGAGCTTCCGCCGGGATTTCAATCATCGGAGTTTTTCCGCGAGCACGGATTCCTCGACAAGATCGTTTCCCGCCCGCAGCTCAAAAAGACGACGACTCAACTTCTGCAATACATGTGGCATCAAAACATCAATCAGACTTAGGAAATAGATGGAATACAACGAGGTAATCGACTATATCCTTCAGATGGAGAAGTTCGGCATAAAGCTCGGGCTTTCCAATATCGCTCGCTTACTGTCGCATCTCGGCAACCCCCACAATGGCTATCCCACGATTCACGTGGCCGGCACCAACGGCAAGGGCTCGACCGTGGCGGTCATGGAGACTATCCTGATAGCGGCAGGGTACAGGGTAGGAGTTTTCACCTCGCCCCACCTGGTGGATTTCCGGGAACGGGTAAGGATAAACGGCAAATTCATCGAGAAAAAATATATCACCGATTTTTTCAATGACAACCGGCGCAAAATCGAAAGCATGCCGATCACCTTCTTCGAGACGGTGACAGCGCTGGCGTTTAATTATTTCAAGGACGAGAAAGTCGACCTGGCCATAATCGAGACCGGCATGGGGGGCCGCCTCGATGCCACCAACGTGGTCACGCCCCAGGTTTCGATCATAACCAATGTCGAGACCGAGCATACCAAGTGGCTGGGGTTCAAGGTCCAGCAGATCGCTTTCGAGAAGGCCGGCATTATCAAGCCGGGAGTCCCGGTGGTGACAGCGGCTCAAAACCACGATGCCCGCCGGGTTATTCGTCAGGTGGCCGAGCAGAACAAATGCAAGCTGGTATCGATTTTTGATGAGACTCAGTGGATCATAAAGAATATAACCAGGGATAGCTCGGAGCTGGACATTTTCACCCGCTCGAACAAGTACTATAACCTGCGGCTGGCTCTTCCGGGACGACATCAATTGGAGAACGCCATCTGCGCCCTGATCGGAGTCGAGCTTTTTGAACAGCAGACCGGCATGAAGGCAACCTCGACCGCGGTGGCCACCGGATTCCGGAATGTCCGCTGGGACGGCAGGCTTCAGAGGATCAGCAGCTCCCCCGACATCATCCTCGATGTCGCTCATAATCCGGCCGCCATCTCGCGAATAAGGGAATATTTCAAGGAATTCTACCCCGATCAGAAGGTGATTGCGGTCTTCGGGATATTATCCGATAAGGACTACCACCAAATGCTCAAAGAGCTCGATCGTGTCGCCGAGGTCATCATTCTTACCCGTCCCATGACCGACCGAGCCGCCGACCCCAACCTCCTGGCCGAGGATATCGCCAAAATCCATAGCAATTTCCAGGTCATTCCCATAGTCCGCGATGCCTACCAATCCGCCAGGGAACTGGCTCAACCCAACGAGGTCATCCTTATCACCGGCTCGCATTACACGGTCGCCGAGGTGCTGCAGACCCTGTGAGACTTGCCGGCAATTATCCCGGGGAATCATGGCCTTGCCGGGCGTTGACCTGGTTGTCTAACCCGCCAAAATGCAAATACTTGAAACTTTTCACAGCCTTATGCGTGTTTAAATTAGCACTTGACAAATAAATGCTCTTTTAGTAGTTTATTTGTGATCATGTATCTCCGCTCTTTATTTTCCCAGGGTTACTTAATTTTTGAATCCCGTCGAAATGCAAGCAGGAGATAGCAGCGCAATCGTGCGCAATTAACCGTTTATCTTTTATTCGCGTCTTTTTAACAAAACCGTGGGAAGATAAACAAACAAGGAGATCCTAAGTGAACATCTACGTCGGCAACCTGTCGCGTGGGATTGGCGAGGACGAGCTTCGCCAGCAGTTCGAGGCCTTTGGCGCGGTGTCGAAGGTCAGCATCATCAAGGACAACTTCACAGGCGATTCCAGGGGATTCGGCTTCGTCGAAATGTCCAATGATACCGAGGCCGAGGCGGCCATTGCGGCGCTTAACGGCAAAGAGATGGACGGTCGCGCCCTCAACATCAGCCAGGCCCGCCCGCGCGGCGAGCGGCCCGCTGGTGGCGGTGGCGGCGGCGGACGTCGTTTTGGCGGCGGCGGCGGTGGCCGTGGTGGTGGCGGCCGTGACCGTGGTGACAGAGGCGGTTTCGGCGGCGGCGGCGAACGCAAGAGATGGTAAATCTGAAAATAGTCGGCCCTCGGGTGGATTAAAAATCGGATATACTTCTTAGCCTAACACAGGGGCGCATGAACAATGCGCCCCTGATTGATATCAAACGTTCTTTTTATGATTCCGCAAGTTTGTTGCTATATTGTAGGGGCGTATTGCAATACGCCCCTACAATGTACACGATTATCATGCCTTGAAATAAACTGAATTCTTAATTATACGCATTCTGCCAACAGCCCGGGCGCATGAACAATGCGCCCCTGATGTATTTCTTGGGAATTCGCCATAGGAAACAAATATCCCAGGGGAGGCGATAGGCCTGCCTGGGAGTATTTATTTTTGCGATAAGGGCTCGATGAAATGCAACTGTCATTGCTGTTTGCCGCGGGTGGGTTCCGTATATGGAGCCATATTATAGTTGACATGGTCGGCCAAATATATTAGTTATTTGCCAGATCCGACTTGGAGGAAAGATGGAAGACGCTGAAAAAGGCCATGCTGAGCTTTATCAAAAGATGATGAATCTTGCGGGAGTAACGGGCGGATATCATCGGGATGAAATTTTCGATGAAGTGAAACGGTCCGACTATCTCTGGTGCCTTCACTGCCAACGCACTTATCGTCGAGGGGAATACCGAGATGTCGAAGGATTTCAAATGTGCCCCCATGAAAATTGCGACGGCAGCACGGTGTGCGATGGAATCGACTGGGAGGATATCAGGGATGATCATCCTGAGTATCCTGAGAACCCAGAGCGAAATACAACATATAATATGTGATTTTTGAAGCCGGGTTATAAGTTGTGCCTAAAGGTGCGCGCGGCACATCCTACCGCAAAGGTTTGATAGATATTCCCCGTCGCTA
>MEWP01000141.1 GCA_001775395.1 candidate division Zixibacteria bacterium RBG_16_53_22
CCAGAAATCGCCTGAACGCGTGCGCAAGTACTTCGAGCACGAGGCGATTCGTTATGCGGCGTAGGAGTTCAAATACAAAGGTGCCGGGTTAATAAGTGTGCCCCCAGCGCGACATAAAGAGAAGTGCGCTCTTTCCTAACCACCTGTCTGTGACAACGGATACGCCTCAAAGTGTTCACCGAGTCAGTTTCGATTCTAACAAGTTATTTGATTTTCTTGACAGCTTTTCATAATAGTGCTGCCTACACTTGCTTACAGATTTTTTTTATTGGTTTCGCCGGATTACCCACTACCACGGTGTATGCTGGAACGTCCTTCGTAACCACTGACCCTGCCCCTACGACTGCACCCTTGCCAATTGTAACGTTTTTCAGAATTATGCAGTCCATACCTATCCATACGTTATCTTCAATTACGATTACGCCCGCTCCGTTTTCATCCGGAGGTTCGTTATTCTTTCGTTTTATCGGGTCAAGCGGATGAAAATCATAGCCAAGAAGTGACACACGGCTTGCTATCAAAACGTGCCGCCCAATGCTAACGGACTGCCCCACTGCAATCATCATCTGATACCCCATGTGCGCTCCGTCTTTAATCACTAGCATCGGTTTCGCATACACCTTTCCACCTACTAGTGTCGATACGCCATGCATCGTAACGCCGCTACCCACCTGGAGAAATAAGGTTCCTAATACCTGCGGTATTCCGCCGATAAGCTTTAGCCCCGAACCACACTCTTGACAACCTACCCGGAACATTGGCTCGTAGTATATGAATGCCATGAGCCAGCCAATTGCCGCGTGCCTAAACGCTCGTTCAGCCCGCAACACGCGGTATAGCAGTGGAATGGAGGGGAAATTCACCCCTCTCGCCGCTTTTCCTACGCGATACAACCAGTCGTAGAATCTGGTCTCTCTCCGGCGGATTTTCTCAAGAATTCTCATATGTGCCTGCGATATTATTGGTCTTCGGTTTACCGCTCTGCCGATTGCATCCTGGTGTGACCAGGCAAGCTCTAACTCCCAGGAATGTTCGATACCACGGCCATTCATCTTCGACATGAACTATTTTATGGTCGAGCGCAATCTGCACGTCCTATCCACGCATACCGTCAATGCACCGCAGATAGTCGACAACAGATATTATTAGGCGACACGTTCGGTCGCGCACGGAAATTGCCGACGACCGACACCACCGCTGGCAGAACAGGCCAGAACTATCTTTACGAGTCGCCGCAGACACTCGTTTCTGCTGCCCCATTCATGCTTATTTCACGGCGTCTCGCGTAGCGAATGCGATCGTACGGTCCTCAATATACTCGTCCTGCGCCTCGAGAATGTCGTCGCCTTTCGCCCCAAGCACTACCAAGCACTACCCTAATGAAATGGACCCCACCCTTTACCTCAAACGGCATCGTACTGTGCCAAGCTTGAAGAGCTGTCTATCCAGCGCAACGAGACAAAGGGGGAGTCCACCATGAATGTTACGACGATCGGTTTAGACATTGCAAAGAACGTGTTTTTCGCCCACGGCGTGGATCAGCACGGGAAGGTGGTGATGCAAAAGAAGCTCGATCGCGGCAAGGTGTTGGCGTTCTTCGCCACGTTGCCACCGTGCCGGGTCGGCATCGAGGCCACCGGCAGCGCGCATTACTGGGCGCGCGAGCTGAACCGGCTTGGGCACACCGCGAAGCTCATGCCGGCGCAGTACGACAAGCCCTACGTGAAGCGCGACAAGAACGATCCGAACGATGCGGCCGGGATCTGCGAGGCGGTGAGCCGCCCGTCGATGCGCTTTGTGAGCATCAACACGCCCGCGCAGCAGGATGTGCAGATGCTGCACGCGATCCGCCGGCGCCTGGTGGGGCAACGCACCGCGCTCACCAACCAGATGCGCGGCCTGTTGGGTGAATACGGCATCGTGTTTGGCCAGGGACCGGCGCGGGTGCGGCGCGGATTGGCGGAAGTGCTCGCCGGTGAGGATGCCCGGCTGTCCCCCGCGGCGCGGGAGATGATCGCCGATGTGCAGCAACAGCTGCAGGCGCAGGACCTGCACCTGACGGCCTATAACGCGCGCATCGAGCGGGTGTGTGCGGCCGATGCGCGCTGCGTGAAGCTCGATGCCCTGCCAGGCGTGGGCGCGATCACCGCCACGGCACTGGTGGCCAGCGTGAACGACGGCAAGCAGTATCAACGGGGCAAACACCTGAGCGCCTCGCTGGGGCTACCCCCGCGCGAGCACAGCAGCGGCGGCAAACAGCGTGTGCTCGGCATGAGTAAGCGCGGCAACACCTATGTGCGTACCCTGCTGATTCACGGCGCGCGCAGTGTGTTGCGCCATGCCGCCACGAAGACCGACCCCGACCCGCTGATCCGCTGGGCGCTGACGGTGGCGGCCCGCCGCGGCAAGAACATCGCCGCCGTGGCCCTGGCCAACAAACTGGCGCGCATCGCCTGGGCGATTCTGGCCCGGGACCGGGAGTACGATCCGCGCTGGACGCCGCGGCGTGGCGACAGCGCGATCCCCGCGTAGGGCAACGACCCGGAGGCAATGACCTGGAACGAGTTTTAGGAGGTGCCCACCACCGATTGCGAAAGCAACGAAATGACCGATGACCCACAGGTTCGACCGGCGTTCTGCAAACCCGTCTCGTGTAGTGGCTGCCAAGGCCGACACCCTATCTGGGACAGAACGTGCGCAGTTCATCGTGGCCCGAGCAGCCGATCAAACCTGCTCACGTTGAGGCCGGATATATACCTGCAATCGATACTTTTAAGTCGTCATCACTTCGGGCTTTGCAAACTGGGTGGGGTCCATATATACACTGTAACCGGACAGCTGGCTGGCGTTTGTTGTTGACTCGGTGAGCGCCAATCGAATTAAAGTAGTGACAATCAAAGAGGAGTAACGTGAGTTCGCACTATCTCCTCCATCGCCCTTGCCAATTTCTTTGTCAAATTCAACCGATCGAAGTCATCAACAAATCTGGCTCTTATGCTTGGTGTTACTGCACTGCGCCTGCCATAGGCGGACAGTATTGCTTCTTTGATCTGTTCCTTATTCGCTTCTGTGACGATGTATGCGTGCTCAGCGTACTCCCGCACGATGTCTATATTGTCACCAGGCGGGCAGTCCACGAGAATCGGCAGCCCCGTTGCAATATACTCATACGTCTTGGCCGCAACTGCAACATACTGTGTGTCGTTTTTTTCCAAGCCTTGCTTCAGGTACAACAGGGACGCTGACCGCATAAGTCGCAGGGCTTCTTCGGGCGGAACGGAGTTTATCAGCGTGATTGTCACGTGGTCCTTGTAGTGATCGTATGACTCAAATCCACCGCCTACCTGCACAAACTCAATATCTCTATGATTCAGCTCAGTCAGTGCCTCAAGTAACAGGGCTGGGTCTCGGGTACCATAAAGACTACCTACATGCATAATGACAAACTTGTCTCTCTTGCATTCTTCCGGAGCAGGCAAATTCAGTTTGTCGTACCCATTCGGGATCCACATCATTTTTCGTGCGTACTCTGGATACTCTCGTTGATAGGCGGTCAATGCCCCGCGCGTATTTAGAACTAGACGATCGCAGGTTTTAATGACCCACTTCTCCATCAACGCGACCACCCAGTTGTGGATTCGCGTATGCTCCAAACCGTGTGGATTTAGGCGCCACGCATCGCGAAAATCCAGAACAAGCGGCCTCCTTGAAAACACTTTTACTAGTCCACCGAGCACTGCACTACTGAACGGCGAACAAGTTACGTAGATGCAATCTTTCCTTCTTGCAAAGGTCACTGCCTTGAAAAAGGCTAACCATGCAATCTGTGGGTCTGGAATGCACAACAAGTCACGGAAGTAGTACCTTCCACCCTTCAGTCCAAGCAGCAAACGTGCCTTATTGACAAGCGTATCTAAAAGATCGACAAGTCGATTGAGATTAACCTCCCTGGCTCGCACGATGGAGATTTGTTGTGGCAATGGAGCATCAAGGCTTTTGATCCCCCACGTATCTCTCGGCTTAGCTACGGTAAGTACAGTCGGCTCCCAGCCAACTCGCACCAAGTTCTCTGCGAACCCGACGCTCCGAGCAATTGCTGACGTCCGGCTTGGCGGAAAATAGTAACAAATCATTAGTACCCGCCTTCTCAATTCACGCATGTCAGCTCCGCCCTGATGTGAGTGTGGCAACACCGAATTATTCTTGATGCTCTCCCAAACTTCGCTACTGCGCAGAACTGCACATCTCGCGCCTCCAGCGGCCTGCTTACTTTGCTAGCTGTCCCGTCTCAGTCCCACTTCCAGCGCCATTTCGATGACCACATTCCTCCATTCCTCCGATCAATCCCAGCAATACGTATAATACCGGAGTATAGGCTGCTGACAGGAAGAACGTCGTGACAAAGAATCCGACTAATGCAGCACGCAGCCCACTGGTATATGCCAACGTCCAGTTCCTTGAGTCGGGGCTTGATAGTTGCCCCCCTGCTCCGGACATTGGATACGCGTCAACCTGTCTCAGGATTTTAAACGACAAGAAATAGAGTGACATAAACACTGAGAACCCCAATATACCAAGCTCTGTCGCAACCTGGATTAACGTGTTATGCGCGGATTTGTATCTCCCGCCCCCCATGCCCTCGACGACTTCAAAGGTCGCCATCCCCGATCCTATCGGCCGATTCAATATTGATTCGATCCCGCGCCCCCACAACGCCAGACGCCCTGTATCCGCAGTGACATTGTAATCGTCCTTGATGTCAGACAACGTACTCATGCGTTCCCACGTTGTTGCCGGGGTAATAGTGGTTATCGTTACCGCCATAACAGCAAACAACATAAGTTTACCGGGGTTCCACCGTCCCGATCTTCCGCCTTTTCCATCAGGCAATCGCGACAATAATAGATAGACACCAATAATGATTAGCCCAATAAAGCCGCCGCGCGACCCGGTGAACATGACAGCGGCCACGGACGTGCCCAATGCCGCCAAGAAGACTAGCCTCGCGATACCGCGCGAGGCTAGTACACTGAGTGCCATCAACGGCAGCACCGTTACGATAACCATCGCAAGATCGTTCGGATCGTAGGTCTCGCTTACTGATAACCGCCCAGTTTGTTGCAATTGCAGCGTTAGAATAGCCATGACCGCGATCGCCACGATTAACGCGTTTACATAAAACCTTACCGTCTGCACAGAGTAAGTAGTCTTGTGAATTAGGTAGAACAAAATAATATTGGTCAAAAAGTTCTCAAAAAGAAATTGCAGTGTCTGACTTTTCCAGACCGAGACCAGGATACTGAGGACCGCTACGACAGTGAATACGGTCATACGTCTACCAATGGCAGTCCGCAATACAAACACCGATTTCGACTGTCTCGAAAGTAGGACTACTATCAAAGCCACTAAGGTCGATACTTTCCCTAACGCTAGGCTAGAAAGCGCAGGAAACAGCTCTGGCAAACGACCGACAGACACGAGCAGCAACAGAGCAATCCAGTAACGAGCAGAATGAGAAGTTTCGCTTGTGGTCATTTCTATTTGCCATAATTTACATTTTGCTTAAACACCAGATCCTGGTCCTCGCAACACCACCGCTCCATATATTTCGTGCTTTCCCTACTCAGGTCCGGCCACGAAGCGAAGCAGCTCGGCCGCTCGTACAGACCAGTCGTGCCCTGCCATCGACTGTGAGATCTCGGCTCTTGACCGCTGTGGGTGCATCTCAAGCAGCCCGCGCACGCGCTCGGCAAACTCCTCCTTGTTCTTCACACAATACACATCCGCACTGAGGTTCATGACTTCTGGGTGTTCCGTAGACACGACCGCACAACCCGCTGCAAGGTACTCCCTGAGCTTCGTCGGATTGGCATATCGGTTACGCGCACCAGAATTCCAGGGTAAGATCGCCAAATCAACATTACTCATGTATGCCGGAATTTCTCGATACGTTTTGGCACCCAGGTACACAATATTGCGCCGCCTAGGCAGCCATGCGAGGCCCACTTCTACAGGACCGACCATCACGAAATTGGCCCATGGCAGCCGCTCTGCAACAAAATCCACCAATTCCAAGTCTAAATGTTCGCCAATCAGGCCCACGTATCCGACAATCGGGCCCGAAAACCCGACTAGGTCCTGGGGCGCTTCTTCCTTGTGCCTCACTGCACGACTCATATGACTATAATTCACGCCGTGGGGGAGATAGTACACACGGCTATGCAGCTCGCGCTTCGTATTCCATAGTGCCCGCGATGTGCAAATAACCACATCAACTCTTTTCATCAATGCGAGTTCGAGCTCAACGACCAGCTCCCTATCCATGCCTGGGAGCTCCGAGTGTTCATCCGCGCAGTAGTACACTCGACGACACGAACCAAAGTTGTCCATGACATCAGCGGTAGACGGACACGCAGTGATCACGAGTGGTTTGTCTATCGAAAGGCTTCCTAGATATCCAGAAAGATACTGCCCCACGATCCGACGATTAATCCACCGCACAATAGCTGAGCGAAGAAACGGGATGGCCAATGGCTTCGCGACAATTATTCCCGGTTGCTCTTCGTGCTCCCCAACAGCACTGCGCGGCCTCGTCGCGAGGCTCGTGAAAAAGTCGACTAACTTTTGAGCTATCCGCCGCAGATCAGCTAGATCTAATTTCGGGACTCGCAAACCGATAGAATTTACCCACAAGACGCGTTTCATCTCAACTAGCGCGGATGCCAGATATTGTCCCGTGCTGTTGTGTCGTCCCCAATCTTCGCCAAAGAAAACAATCCAGTCGTTTTGAATTGTTGAGGCTTGCTGAGAGGTGACTACGGGCTTTTGCGAATTCATTGTCGGTCACATATCACGCATATTACAGAGACAGGATGGCCGCTCGTTGCAGATCCTGGAAGGTGCAATGCACCTAAGAAGATGGAACTACCAACTGGTGTCGACATTCTAGCCGGTACGCCTGCAACAGGATACTCGTTGCGCCCACGCCGCAACGCCACGGATGCCTTGTTCCATTTCGTTCCTTGGAAATGCTCAGACGTGCGTGGGATCTATATACACAGTCGGGCCGCGTTGACAATTACCTTCCGCTAGATTTGCAGAGACGACCTCGCTTCCCTGCACCGGTTTATTGTTTGCCACGACTCATCTGTCACATTTACTTACACCGCTTATACCAGCTCGGAACTCGGTGTGAGTTATAACGATTTTCGGATAACTTTCCCAAGAAGGTAGGCCATGCGGCTTGCCCCTGATCTGCCTTTCGGCGAGGTTCGTCCCGGTCGATCAATACTATCTGACTTGTAGAAGACGCTCTGCACATCGAATAGCTTCAGCGAGATCCCTTCAACCTTGCTAACCGTACTCAGGGCCTCCTTCAGTTTGTCCAGATAGGCTGCAACAATGTCCCTTCGTGGCCGTATCATCTCAATCTCGATAAAGATCTGATCGCGCTGAATCAACTCCTCAATAAAGAGAATCTTTATCAGGTTCCTGGAGATATTTAGGTACCTCTCTGTTACCCGCACAATCGCTTCACCCACTTCCTGGTTCTTTTCCCGCGCCCCGTACACTTTGATAATCGGCATCACGACGTTCTCTCCGGTTTTCCGAGTACTCCTGCTTTAGTATTGCCAGGCAGCCATTTTCAGCAAAACGCACTGACCAATCCAGACCGCACGAGAGCATGCCAAGACAAGACGGTGCGCGGGGAACCGTGGCCGCTAGCCGTTCAATCCGGAGCGCTTGTCGCCCATATCTAGCATGAGCGCATCCGCAAAGAACTTGGCAGCCCAGTTCAGATATTCAAATTTCCCGTACCAGCCATACACGGGATACGATCCCTTGATCCCTCCCACTATATTCGGGTCACCTGCAAGGGCCTGGGTTCGTTTTAGCATGGTGGTCAAATGCACTGCGCGCTTGCGCCATTCCTGATCGCCTGTCACGTCTGCCAGCCTAAACCAAACTATCGCCGTTTGCGCTTCGCCCGTCAGGCATCTCCAACGAACGGTCGGATGCCAAGCGGCATCATATCTGCCGTACAAGCCGCCATGTCTTTCCATCGCTTTATGTAACTGCGAGTTGCCTTTCGCGACCATCTCAAGCGCGTCGTGCCGACCGCTCAGCAGCGCACATTCGAGAAGGCCCTGAAACGTGTATGCGATAGTATGTAAAAGGGGTTGGGCAGGATCAACCAAGCAATTCTTTTCCGTCCATCCGTTTTCCGGGCGGGTAATGCCCATCACATACTCGATATTGTTCTTGCCGCATTCCGCATATCTCGCTTCACCTGATATCACGGAAGCAATCAGAAGGGCCCATGCAGTACGGATATTGTACGCATAGCTATCTACCGGAGCACTACAAAATGCCGTCAGATTCCTACGCCACGCTCCATCGCTGTCCTGCATCTCACAAAGATAGTCTGCGGCGTGTTTCATGGACTCCATCAGCACGGGTTCTTTGGATTCTTTATAGGCTGCGCCCCAGCCAAAGATGACTTGGCCTGTATTAAATATCGCTGGAGAGGGCGGGTGGGCCATTGTGCCGCCTTGCACAGCCCCAGATTGCATCTGGACTGAACTCTCCCATTTTGCCATACGGATCGCTCTGTCGTAGTACTCTGACTCACCGGTGCGTTTCCAATAGTTCAGAAAAGTCGGAATTATATATCCTGTTGTTTCCGGATAGGATGCGCCCCAGCCGGACCGCAGGTCGAACATGCGTGCCACTCCGTCGTTATCACCCACATCTTGGGCGCGACATAGCCACCGCATAGTGGCATTGAGATGTGTCTCCGAGTCCCGAGGTTCTGTTTGACTCCGTTGAAATAAATCCTGAAGACTGATCAAAATAAGTTGAAGATTCACGTTCGCTTACCAAGTCGCTAAAAGGGCTCTTGGCACCATCAATGGATACCCGAACCCTACGATGTAGTTGTAATTCCAATCCTTGAATGTACAGTTACGCACTACCGGAACTATCTCTGGTCATGTTTCGTATCTGCCATGCGCACGTATTGGAAGCCTCGCTGCGGGGCTGGTACACTGAGACTTCCAGCCCTGCCGGGAAAACCTAACTGCCATCCCTCCCCTCGAACATTACCCTGATAGCCTGAGACTTCGTTCATGCTCCACGTTCAGTTTCGGTTGCAGCCGCAATTGCTCGCCGAGGCCACCCCACTTTTCCCTTACCCTGTCCCGTCCTGAAGGATACCGACCTAAGATATCGGCAACGCCTCGCGTGGCGGCAACAGTCTTCCGCCTCTACATCGAAGGTTCAGCCAAGTCAAATACAAACCCCAAAACGAGAAATTTTACAAAAGAAATCTGGAGGATCAGTGGCGCCCCCGCCCCTTGGATTCTTTTTATCTTATTGACTCCTGCATAAATAATGCAACAATGGGCGTCCAGGAGGAAGACACCCATGCCACGACCCAAGGGTT
>MEWP01000142.1 GCA_001775395.1 candidate division Zixibacteria bacterium RBG_16_53_22
GTCGCCCAGGCGATTAAGGGCCGTGTATCTGCATTCAAAGAACTGGTCGAGCGCTATCAACGCCGGACATACTTCTTCGCGCTGGGCATGGTGCATAATCCCGATGATGCCCGTGATTTATCGCAGGAGGCATTCGTGCGGGTCCTCAAGCACCTCAAGAGGTTTGACCAGAAATACCCATTCAAAATCTGGCTTTTTCATATACTGTCTAACCTGTGCAAGAATCACCTGAGACAGCGCAACACCCATGACAATGTGGTGGTGGGCGCTGCCGATGACATGGCCTCGACAATTCCGGACCATCGCAATCCCGAGGCGGCACTCGATCAGATTGAATTGAAATCGCAAGTTTGGAAAGCGATTGGGCTATTGCCGGAGAAATTCAGGGAGATAATTATCCTCAGCCATTTCCAGGAAATGACATACGATCAGATGGCACAGGTATTGGAGATCCCACGTGGCTCGGTGATGTCGCGCCTCTACTACGCCCGTCTGAAGTTGCGGGAAATCCTCGAAAAGATGGGGGTGGAATTATGACACATGAAGAGATCAAGATTCTTCTTTCGGCGCTTGTCGACAGCGAATTGTCCCCCGAGGAGAAATCGGCGGTCGGGATGCACCTTGAAGGTTGTGCAGACTGCCGCCAGGAATATTCAAAGCTCTTGAGGTTGAAGGAGGTAACATCGGATATGCAGTTTTTCGACCTGCCCGATCGTCTGCGGGCAAGCTACTGGCGGGAGATATACAATCGCCTTGAGAGGGACGCGGGCTGGATTTTCTTCTCGATCGGCGCCATCTTGCTTTTGGCATTCGGCGCCTGGGAACTTCTCAATAATTTCTTCCTGAATCCTCAACCATCGCTGATTCTCAAAGCCGGGGTCGGCGCGTTTATCCTGGGCTTGATAATCCTGTTGGTCTCGGTCGGCCGGGAAAGGCTCTTTACCCGCGCCCACGATCGCTATGAGGAGGTCGAAATATGATAATGACATCCACCGACGAGATAAAGGGCAAACGCATTATCGAAGTCCTGGGCCTGGTCAAAGGAAATACAGTCAGGGCCAGGCATATCGGCCAGGATATACTGGCCACGCTCAAAAATATAATCGGCGGCGAGGTGCATAACTATACCAAGCTGATCGCGGAATCGCGCGAACAGGCGATCGATCGCATGATTGCCGAGGCCGAGGCCAGGGGCGCCAATGCCATAGTGGGCGTTCGCCTTATCACCGCCTCCCTGATGCAGGGCGCGGCCGAAATCCTGGCATTCGGCACGGCCGTGCGCATAGAGGATGAGAAATAGGCGGAACTCATGATGATCGGGATTCTGACGAGCCCGGAATACTAATTCCCTTCGGCTACTCTGAAGGCTACAATAAATAACGCACAATGCACATTCCTTTTATGGGAGTCCTTTATCCTAACAATATGATTGATATTAGACTATACGAACCCGTTTAACGCTTAATTTAATAACTTGTAAGATAGGAAAAAGCCCGGCAAAGGAGCAGTAGAGTCCCAGGCAACGGAAGACCCGATCGGCGGCCAACAAATCTCTACGCTGATCGGAAAAAAAGCGGCAGGTCCCTGGACCTGCCGCTTGTAATGAGATAACGAATGACCTAATACATACCGTAATAAACCAGCGGGCGGACCATCAAAGCGTCCCATGACGCGTCGCCGTCAGAATCGGTTTCGATGGTGATGGTCTGGAGTTTCCTATTGGAGCCGCGCGGGATAATGACCTGTTTTCTGATCAGGCCGTTCTCGGCATGGTCGACACGTTTCCAATCCATCAGGTCCGTGATATCGGATGCTGTCTCCCCCAATAAACGAAGTTGGATGCCGCCAGGCGAATATTCATCCGGGAAGCGCGGCAGGCCATATTCCAAGACTATCGAATCGATTTCGGCATCGGCGGGTAGACCCAATGGGATTTTGATAGTGATTGATCGGCTGCCATCGACAACTGTCTCCGGCCCGTGGATGTAAATCCAAATCCTTCCGTTGTATTCCAGCTTGCGGGCGGCTGTCTCCCAATATTTGTGATATGGCCCGGCGAAATACCCCTCGAACAATCGTCCGCCCCTGAATTTCAGTTTGCTGTCCTTACTGGTTGAAAGCTCCCAGACCAGGCCATCCGATGATTCCACACGATATCTCCTGATGAAATCGGAGGTTCCCAGGTGAAGGACGTTGGCGCCCGATTTCAGCGCCGGATCGGTTATCGGCGCCGGCTCTTTCGGCTTTGGAGGCGGAGCCTCGACTTTGGGGGTAGTATCGGGCGGCGGCTCGGGAGGCGGCGGTGGCGGCGGTGGCGGTGGCGGCGGCTCCAGGAAAATCACCATGTCATAAGTGACAGTTTCGCCGGGGCGAATTGGGCCGAGCTGTTTGACTGTCGAATCGGTGTCGTATTTGGCCAGGAGGGAATATTCTCCGGGAGGGACTTCGTCGAATATGAAGAAGCCGGCGCTATCGGTCAAGGTCGATTGCTGCTGCGGGACTGTGTATACCGCAGCTCCAGCCAACGCCCTGCCGTCGGTATCGGTGACCCGCCCTTTAATCGTAGCCGGTTTTTTGGCGCATGCGGCTATTAGCGTCATTAGGACCATTAGGATAGTCGCTGCTTTGATGAATCTCATCTTCCTCCTCCCTGATACGGCAGCCGGATTCCGGCATTTACCTGCAATATGCCGTCAGCCATCGTACTAATTGGACTCCGCCATTATAGTATCATCGGATGATCTTCTCAAGCGGTTTAATACGATCTTTTATGATAAAAATCGACCCCCAACTATTGTCCGGGCGGCAATTGCCGCAGATATGAGAGCGCATTCCGAGCCTGCTGATTGGCCGGGTTTATCCTGAGACAAGCCTCGAGCGCGCTCCCGGCTTTTTCCTTTTCGTTCATTTGGAGATAGGCGATTCCAAGGTCGAAAAATATCTCCTCGTTGAACGGAAATATGATTTTGGCACGCTCAAGAATGCCAACGCCAACCGCAACTCTTCCATTCCTGGCATGGACCATGAAATGATTGATGAACGGCTGGTATCGCGTTGAATCTGCAGCCTCGGCTCTTTGGAACAGGCCGATGGCCTCATCCCAGCGCCGGCGACGCATCGCTATCGTGCCGAGGTCGTTATAGGCCAGCCCCAGCGACGAGTCAGCCGCTATGGCCTGATTAAGATGAAGCCGGGCCTTGACTATTTCCATCGGCAGGGGATCCAGCAAAGGGGGATCGTCCTGGCCTCTGACGCTTTCCTTGTAAAGGGTAAGATATGCCGAGCCAAGGTAATACTGCCCGTCGGCCTTTACCCGCTCCTGGGTCAGGTCTAAGATATAGTGATTGCTTTCCACCAGGAGGAGCGCGAGCGCGGCAAGGCAAACCGCCGTAATTTGATAGTTCCGGCTCTTAATCAGCCGGATGACCTGCGCGACACCGAAAACCGCAAACATGATCAGTATCGGTATCAGGGGCTGACGGAAGCGGGCGCAGACGAAAAACAGCAGGAAGGAAATCGTATAGGCAGTCAGCGAAAGATAAATTACCAGGAATGTTCGCCATTGAGAAAGCGAGAAGGCCAGCCCGATAATCGCCAGCGGAGCCAGAACTCCATAGGGAAAGAAAACCGGATAATCGAATAAAATCGGCGCCAGGATGGGGGCAAATGAGCGAATTATGTATTCGTGCTGGTTGGGGATTTCAAAACCATTAAGAAAAAGGCGTGCTTTGAGAAATGTCATCTTAGCGAAATGGCCGGGATTCTCTATAATCTCCTTAAGCGCCTTCCCATACCAGTAATCGGAAACCTCGGAGCGCAAAAGCTTGCGGCCGGAATCGTACTCGGCTATCGAAATCATCTCCTTGTAGCCACCCTGCCAGCTGGGATCGATTCCCGGCACCGTCGCCGACCAACCACTGGCATGGATATTATTGCCTATATAGAAATTGAATCCCCCCTGCCAGGCGATTGGAACGAACTCGTTTGAAACCAGGTAGTTCCTGATTGTCACCGGCATTATTATTAATGCCGCCGCTGCGACGAACAGCAGATACCTGGTAATCGCATTACGGAGGCCGATTTGAGGTTTGACAATCAGCCATACCCAAACCAATAGAAAAGGAACAAGAAGCAGAAAATTGGGCCTGGCAACGGCTCCGAGCCCGAGCAACCCCCCAGTTAGGATAAAATTAAGGGCGTTGGGTTTTTCCTGGCATCGATAAAGCTGATAGACCACCAGTAGAAATGTCAAAACCTCGACAAAGGTGATCAATAGCGTATTGTCGTAGTAAATGAATGTCGGGTAGAAAACTGCAATTGCGCCGGAAATATAGGCGATCTTCCTATTGAATAACTTCAGCCCCAAATGCATCAGGAGAACCGGAACAAGCGAGGCTATCAATATTTGAATGAAGCGGCACCAGAAAAGGGATCCGCCCGTGAGCTTGTAGGTTAAAGCCAGGAAATAGGGATAGAGCGGCGCCCGGAAGAACGGCTCGCGCGGCAAACCCTCAGGGGAATCGATTTGCCTGGCCAGCTCCACATGATATTGCTCATCCATTATGGGGTAATCGAATGTCGGCATGCTCCTGATCTCGAGCAGGAAAATTAGTCGGATGGCAAGGGCAGCCGCATAAAAGATTAGAGAGGCGATAAGCAGGTCACGGCCGGCAGGGCGAATCGGAACCTTCGTGATTTTCTTGGAGCCTTTCTTGCTCACGGCTCAAATATAGCCATATAAATCGGGCAGTCAAATGACATTCGCGCATATTGGTCGGGATTCGCCTGGTCATTCCGGCCAACTGCCGATAACGCATTCCCTGGGAATTGCCGATTTTAGCTCATCGAGCAGGCGCCTGTAATGGGAACCTCTCCAGTAGAGCCTTCGGCATGATGGGCATTCGCTGATCAATTCCTGGGTCTTGAGAATGAACGGAAAGGCCCTGTCGACGACCTCCTCTTTCTTGACTGGATGGCAAATATCATTGCACCGCGAACAGCGCGAAAAAAAGTCCTCCGGCCTTACCTGAATTCCGAGAGAACCAATCACCATGGCAATCTGAGCCGGGGGATCGTCCACGGTCAGATGCATCACCCCAAATGGATGTTTTTTGTCGAGGATATGGCTATCGCGAGTAAGCAGGAAACGACCCTCTGAGGCAGCGGCCGCAAGGAGGTCGCTATCGGAAATCGGTTCCTTGAACGAGGTGTCGAAACCCATTATGCGCAGATACCTGGCAAGTTTTCCGAGGTTGTCGTCGCAAATGAATTTCACGACCTTAATTTAGGTTGTCAACTGGATGCTTTCAAGCGTATAGTGGTAAAGTCAGGGACCAATTTTTACTTGACTCCCGAGCATGAGCGGATATTTTATGCTTTTGCCCGAAAGGACCGGGGGTGTAGCTCAGTGGTAGAGCATCTGCCTTTTAAGCAGGTGGTCGATGGTTCGATCCCATCCACCCTCAATAAATTGAATGCAATGCGCCTTTAGCTCAGCTGGTAGAGCAACTGACTCTTAATCAGTGGGTCGCAGGTTCGATCCCTGCAAGGCGCATTTTTTAGTTTAGTGCCCTGCGACATCCCGATTCGCAGGCCGAGGAATTCACTTCTATGTGAATAGGATTCTCGTGGAATTGATTTTGAAAGGGAGGTAGCATGGATAAGGAAAAGGAAATTCTGGCCGCGGCGTTAAGGCAGGCCATGCAGGCCGAATGGGACGGCCATAATTACTACAGGATGGTCGCCGAGAAGACGTCCGACCCCGGCGGACGGGAAACGTTCAACATGCTGGCAAGCGAGGAATTGCTGCATTTTGAATTTCTGAAGGCGCAATATAAGGCTGTTATGGAATCCGGCACGCCGAACGAAGGTTTGGTCCTGGAGGAAAAGAGGTCGCCAAATGACGCCGGGCCTATTTTTTCAGCCGATTTCAAAAAGAGGCTGGCCGGGGCTCATTTTGAAATGAGCGCCTTATCGATTGCCGCTCAGCTTGAACTGTCCGCCATACACTTTTACAAGGGCGAATCGGAGAAATCATCGATACCAGCGGTAAAGAAGTTTTTCCAGGAACTGGCCAATTGGGAGTCCATCCACTACAGGTCATTGCTCCAGCAGCAGAAGTCCCTCCAGGAGGACTACTGGAATGCAAATAGGTTTTATCCCTTTTGACAATCGTGTCTTCCCGGCGAAATAAAGCGCCGATGTCGATCTCTGACATCGGCGCCTTACTCAGGCTTAGAGTCAGAGCCTATCGCCAGGCGCCAATGATCAAGCCCGAGACGATCAGTCCCACCACATGATATAAGGCATTAATGACCAACAGGCTCTTGGAGCGTCTCTCGAACAGGTTATTGATAACAAATGGGGCTATCACGAAACTTATACCGGCCAGCAGGCCAATCACGAAGCCATCGCCGATTGAATTCCCGCCGGTCCAAACCAGGAATCTGGCAATCCCATAGGCGGCTATGAAGCTCCAGATAAAAGACCAGACGAAGGCCATATATGAAAAGCCTTCCTTAAGTTGCTCCTGAGTCTTGCCAATGCCCTTCATCCAGATTTTGCCGAAGACAGCCGGCGAAAACCAGAGCGCCCCGATTACCCAATAAACCACGGCGCTTACAACGACTGCGAGATAATTAATACTGCCGGATTGCATAGCCAAACCTCCATTTAAAGGATTCGATCATTTTCACATAGCCACCGGATCTTATCCGGACAATAGGAGAAAATTCGGGCATTTGCCCATCGGAACTTTGGGAATTTTCACCTGCTCTTCCTCATGAAATCGAGAAAGGAAGACCTGAGAGTCTCACTCATCAGGCTTTTCTTTACGGGCGGCATTTTGAGGAAAGCCCCAATGAAGCCGCGCATGAATTTATGTCCGATTCGTTCGGGCTCGGTAAACAGCAGATTCTGAAGATTGCCCCGTTCCAGCGATTGCAGGATGACCCTCTCGAATGTATCCTCCGGATGCAACACAGCCTGCTTCCGCCTGGACAGCTTCAAAGCTCCGGTCCGACATTTCAAAGCGCACACGCCGCATCCCAGGCATATTAATTCGTCAATTACGGGACTTCCGACTGGTACGGCTTTCATGGCGCCCACCGGGCAGGCCTCGGCGCAATCGCCGCATTCGGTGCAAAGATCTATTTCCCGCCCGACCATGAAGCTCGATGTCACCACCGAGTGGGGGTAACCGAACCGACTAATCCCCAGCAGGACATTGCAGCAGCAGCCGCAGCAATGGCAGAGGAATGAAACGTCCTTTTTCACATTATCGGCGCAGATGACGAGGCCGAGCTCTTTGGAGCGGGCGACGAGTTCGAGTATCTCGCTTCTCGAGGCGCGCCATGCGAACCCATGGGAGATCATATACTCGGCCGAGGCGTTTATGCTGGTGCAAGTTTCGAGCGGGGTCGAGCATTCCTTGTGGCCGGCATGATATTTCTCGTGTCGACATGAACACAAACCTATGGCAAATGAATTGCCCTGTTCGATTATGCTTGAGGCTTTCTCGTAATCGAGGATTTCCACGTGGTCGCGGTCCTCGATAGCCTGCTCATAAGGCAGGGCCCTCAAAGGAGACAACTTTTTCCCGGCGCCGAAATTGGCCCGGTAGAAGACGTCATTTTCGCCCATGTAAGAATAGAAGAGCCGCGCCCACTCTTTGGTATTGAGGTTTTCCCCGACTCTCATCATTGTGAATTCGAAAATTCCGATCACCAACGGCGAGAGCATGTATAGAAACTTATCGTTAATCCAAAAATCCATTACCAGCCCCTTGACGCAAAGACCGTCGAGGATCTTCCGCAGCCTGTCGCTTTCAACGCCGGTAACTCTCGAGACCTGTGCCAGCGAGGCCAGCCCGTATGGCATCCTAACCGCCACCTCCGCCTCCTCCGGCGTGTAGAGTTCCTTGAGGATAGCGTAAAGCGATTCATTCCAGGGGGCTTTTGCGACGAGGCCATCGATCTTGCGCCCCAACTTGCGATAAAGGTCTTTGCCGACCATATGGCCCATAGCCGTATCCTTTGCTGATAGATGCAGATCGCTAATCTGTCTTTTGCTTTAGAAAAAACCTGAACGACTCGCGCCGTAAAGACTATGGGATAATTGGCCGCGGTGTCAAGGATTATTAAGGGAAAAAATGGCCGGCCAGGGTACGCTCAAACAGAGCGCTGTTTTCAGGCGGCTTGGGGCGCGGCATCTGAGGGGAATTGTCCGGCCCCAAACGCAAACGCCCGCGAATCATTCGATCCGCGGGCGCCGCTTCAGTAGGTGAATATTCCCCTCTTTATATTTTGCCTACCAGCCCCAAACCTGGCTTAAGGGTTTCCTTTCCAGGGGTCCAGCTCGCCGGGCAAACCAAACCCTCGTTTTCGCGCACGAAGCGAGCCGCCTGAAGTTTCCGCAAGATCTCGCCGGCATTGCGGCCGATGCTGTTATCATGAATGTCCATGGCCTTCAATACGCCGTCGGGATCGATGATGAAGCTGCCGCGAAGCGACAGCCCCTCGTTTTCGATATAGGTGCCGAAAGCCTTGCAAATCTTGCCGGTTGGATCGGCGGCCATCGGATACTTGATGACGCCGATCGATTTTGCCGAATCGCGCCAGGCTTTATGCGAGTAAACGGTGTCGGTGCTGACGCTGATAATCTCGGCGCCCTCGGCGCGGAATTTCTCGTAAAGCATGGCAGCCTCAGTCAATTCGGTCGGGCAGATAAATGTGAAGTCGGCCGGATAGAAAAGCAGAATCAGCCATTGTCCTCGAAAAGCGGCAAATTTCATTTGCCTGATGTCATCGTTGTGGTAAGCCTCGAATTCAATATCCGGGATCGTTTGTCCGATACCGATCATGTCGCTCCTTCCTCTTCAATTCTCACAACATTCCAATTCCATTTGGCGCCCCCCGGCAATTGATTTCGCACCCTTAAACTGCCAAGCCTTAAATAAGGTTTCAAGACATGGTAGATATTTGTAATTATTTAAATGGACAATACTTATATGGCTTTGTTAAAGTGAAATATTAAGCAGAGCGGGTTATGCCGAGACTGTTTCCGGAAGCCCCACGGGGTCGGGGATTTTTTCCTGGGCGGCCGGAAGATAAACGACAAACCTGGTCGGCCAGTCCGGCGCTGAATCTATATCGATCCGCCCCCCGAGACAGTCCACGATGCGAGCGACAATCGGCAATCCCAGGCCGGTACCATCGGCTTTGGTCGAAAAGAATGGCTCGAATATCTTCTCCCGAAGATTTTCGGGGATGCCCGGCCCGTTGTCGGCGACTATCAGACGCACCATCCCGGCCTCGCCCGGATCGCGGCATTCATCGGCGGAGATTTTGATAATGCCGACAGACTCATCCACGGCCTGGGAGGCGTTGAGCAGCAGGTTCCACAGGATCTGTTTAATTTGATCGTCGCCACCCGACACGAAAATGCGCGACTTGCGCATGTATCGCAGGATATGAATCGACTGACTGATCTGGCCGTGGCTCGAGGCCAGGGCGATTACCTCCGATATGACGGATACCAAATCACATCGGCCACTCGAAACTCTCGTGACTCGAGCGAAATTGAGGAAGTCGGTGAGGATAGTGTTGAGGCGCGCCGATTCCTTGACGATGAGATCGAGCAAGCGAAGATCATCGCCCTGAAGCCGGAGGTCGTCTTTGAGCACTTCCACCGAACCCGATATCGAAGCCAGAGGGTTGCGAATCTCATGGGCGATGCCTGCCGCCAGACGGCCGATGGCAGCCAGCCTGTCGGAGGCTCTCAAGCGGGCCTCGAGTTTCTTGGCTTCAGTCAAATCCTGGAATATTGCGATAATACCGCGCGGCCTGCCATCGTCGGAAAGGACAGACAAAGATATTCCCAGGGGCAGTTCGCCTTTTTCGGGATGATTGATATTTATCTCCGACCGCAGCTCGGAGCGGCGGCTGGAAAGCGCGCTCTCTATTCGCTCGATAAAATTCTGTAATCCGGAGTGGAAAAGTTGATGGATGGTCCGGTCTTGGGCCAGGCGATGATCGACCCCCAGAATTTCTCCGGCGGCCCTGTTGAAATAGACTATCCTGCCGTTAGAGTCGATGGTCATCAGGCCGGAATGCATTTGCTCGAGAATTTCATTAGTCTCAAAGCGGATTTTCTTTAATTCACGCGAGGCCCAGAAGAGGTTTTCCGCCAGGTATCCGGATATGAAGGCGCAAAAGTAAAAGAGGCATAGATGCAGGAAAACGGTATAAAAGGCCTCGTCGGACGATATGCCCATTCCGGCCAACCTGGTAGGCTCGATCAGCCCCTCGTAAAGCGCGGAGAGGTCGAGAAAAATCGGCAGCGAATAGAGCAGCCCGGCCATCGTGGCGACCACGATTGAACCGATCAGCCGAAACATGAGGCTGGCCGTCACGATAGTAATGATAAAGAAGATGACGAATGGCGAGAAATTGCCTCCGACATGGTTGACGAGTAACCCCTCGATAATCAGCTCCCCCGAGATAAGCACTATCAGCGCCGACCTGATGATGCTCTCGGACAACCTGCGGAAAAGAAGCAGGCAGACCAATAGAATCAATGAAAAAAGCCCATAGAGAAAGAGAATGGCGTCATTGAAAGTGGTGGGACGGAGGAAAACGATGCCCGAGCCGATCAAGAGGGCCGGAATCGCAAGACGCAACGCCACGAACCAGCGACGCCTGCTAAGTGGAATGACCTGAAACTCTCTGACGTTTGACATAATAAAAGGGCCTCTTTCCCAGGGGAGATTCCCGCGGAAAGAGGCCCATGAGAATCAGCCCCTTAATTTATCTTGCCGATAATGTCGAACATCGGCAGGTACATGGCGATCAGAATTCCACCTATCATGATACCCATGAACACAATGATAACCGGCTCGATAATCGAGGTCAAAGCGGCCACGGCGGCATCGACCTCCTCGTCATAGAAGTCGGCGATCTTGGAAAGCATCTCGTCCAAGCCACCGGTCTTTTCGCCGACCGAGATCATTTGAGTCACCATCGGAGGGAAAACCCCTGAGTCCTTGAGTGGGGCCGTGATGGTCTCGCCCTCGGCGATTGAGAGCATGGCTCTCCTTATGGCATTCTGCAGAACCATGTTGCCGGAGGTTCTGGCGGTGATGTTCAAGGCATCGAGAATCGAGACACCGGATGAGAGCAGGGTCGAAAGCGTTCTTGTAAAGCGTGAGATTGAGCTTTTCCGGATCAGGTCGCCAAGAAGCGGCAGGCGCAGCTTGAGCTTATCGACCGAGAGCCTGCCGGACGGCCGCCTGACATAGAGCTTGTAGCAAATTGCCAGGCCGATCGCCCCAATTATCATGAGCAGGGTGTTGCTTTGCAGGAATTTCGAGATGTTAAGGACTATTTGAGTGGGCGCCGGGAGCTCCGCTCCCAAACCGGAAAACATCTTGGCGAAAACCGGCACGATGAATCGCAACATGGCGAATGTGACACCGATGGCCACAATCATGACTACAGCCGGGTAGACCATGGCGCCTTTCACCTTGCGTATCAATCGGTCGGCCTTTTCACGGTAAGAGGCCAGACGGATGAGGATTGTGTCGAGCGCGCCGCCCACCTCGCCGGCCTCGACCATATTGACATAAAGCTCGTCGAACGTCTTTTTGTGCCGGCCCAGAGCCTCCGACAAAGTAGAACCCGACTGAACCGATTCCTTAACCTCGGTGATGACTTTGCGAAATTCAGGACTCTCCGTCTGGGATGCCAGAATTTCGAGACACTGCACCATCGGCAATCCAGCCGAGATCATGGTGGCGAACTGCCGCGTGAATCGCGAGATATCGATTTTTTTGATGCCGCTGCCAAACCTGATGTTTATCTGCGAGGGCTTTTTAGAGACGCTTGTGACGAGGATCTTATTGGCCCGCAAATAGCGCTCCAATTCGGAGCGGTTCTTGGCCTTGAGCTCCCCATTAACCGCCTTGCCCCCCAGGGTTTTACCCTTGTAATCGTAGACGGGCATATTGCTTACCTCTCAATCTTTTCGATAAGACTCTTGTTTGTGCCGTCGGCGCGCGCGCTGGCCTGCCTGATCATCTCCTCAAACTCCGCCGCGTTGGACGATCTGCCAACCGCGTCGTTATATGATATCTTTCGCTTCTGGAATATCTCCGCAAGCGACTGATTCATCGTCTTCATGCCGTACTTGGCGCCGGCCTGGATCAGCGAATAAATCTGATGAATTTTGTCGTCGCGAATGACGGCCCGGACCGCCGGCGTCACGATTAGTATTTCCATGGCCAATACCCGGCCGCCGCCTATCCTCGGTATTAATTGCTGAGTCACGATTCCCTGCAGCACAAATGAGAGCTGGATCCGCACCTGCTCCTGCTGGTTGGTGGGGAACACGTCGACAATTCGGTTGATGGCCTCGGCGGTGGAATTGGTGTGAAGAGTCGCGAAAGCCAGGTGGCCGGTCTCGGAAATCGTCAGGGCGGCTTCCATGGTCTCGAGGTCTCGCATCTCGCCTATGAGTACAACGTCGGGGTCTTGCCGCAGGGCATACTTCAGGGAGTTTGCGAAACTCTTGGTGTCGGAATGAACCTCCCTCTGATTGACTATTGAATTCTTATGCCTGTGCAGATATTCGATCGGATCCTCAACCGTGATTATATGATAATTGCGCTCGTCGTTGATTTTATCGATCAGGGCTGCGAGCGTGGTCGATTTACCCGAGCCGGTCGGCCCGGTGACAAGAACCAGCCCTCGTGGAAGCTCCGCCAGCTTGGTCACGACCTCGGGGACACCGAGCTCCTCGAACGACATCACTTTGAACGGGATCTGCCTTATGGCCGTGGCCACGTTGCCTCTCTGCATGAACACATTACAGCGGAACCGCGAGAGCTGCTCGATGCCAAACGACAGGTCGAGTTCGGAGTTTTCCTCGAACTTCTGGCGCTGCCTCTCATTCATGATCGAATAAGACAATTTCTTGGTGATATCCGGTGTCAAAATGTCAAATTCGGTCTTCACCAATTTGCCGTCGATTCTCAAAATAGGCGGCGCGCCTACGGTCAAATGCAGATCGGAGGCATGGCGTTTGACCATTAATTCAAGCAATTCTCTTAGCGTTACCATATTTATAAACCCTCTTATTTATTTATCGACAAATAATTTTCGGACTGAAGCGTCACAATGCCGTCTCGGCTACCACTTCTTCGATGGTAGAGATACCGAGGCGCAGCTTTTCAAGGCCGGCATGTCTGAGGCTCAGCATACCCTCCTTTATGGCATGAGCTCTGATTTCCGCCGACGAAACGCCCTGGACAATCAACTTCTCGATCGAGGCCGTTATTGGCATGACCTCAAAAAGTCCGGTCCGTCCCGAATAGCCGGTATTATTGCATTGGTTGCATCCCTTGCCCTCGTACAGCTTGAGGCTCTTGGCCTGTTCGGGGTCGAGCTCCAGGAGTTCTATAATCTGCGGCGTGACAGGAATTTCCTGCTTGCAGAAATTGCATATCTTGCGGACCATTCTCTGGGCCATGATGAGCTTGGTAGATGCCGCCACCAAGTAGCTTGGCACGCCCATATCCACCAGCCTGTTTATAGTCGACGGCGCGTCGTTAGTATGCAGAGTCGAAAACACCAAATGCCCGGTGAGCGCTGCCTTGATGGCGATATCGGCCGTCTCGGCATCGCGTACCTCGCCGACCATGATAATGTCCGGGTCCTGGCGAAGGAACGAGCGCAGGGCGGCGGCAAAGGTCAGGCCAATGTCGGTTCTGACCAACACCTGGTTGATGCCATCGAAATTGAATTCCACCGGGTCTTCGGCGGTCATGATATTGACATCGACCGTATTGAGCGTTTTAAGCGCCGAATACAGGGTCGTGGTCTTGCCCGAACCGGTGGGGCCGGTAACGAGGATCATCCCGTACGGCAGGCTTATCGCTTTCGCGAAGTTCTTCAGGGCCAGTTCCGGGAAACCAAGCCTGGTGAGATCGATCATCAGGGATTTGGGGTCCAGGATTCGCATCACGATTTTTTCGCCGAATATTGTCGGCAGAACAGAAACGCGGAGGTCGATCGTGCGCTCGCCGAGCTTGACCTTGATCCTGCCATCCTGGGGCAGACGGCGTTCCGAGATGTCGAGATCGGCCATGATCTTAATACGCGATATCATAGCCGCTCGATATTTGAATGGGATGGGGGCCATCTCCTGCAAGGCGCCGTCGATACGGTAGCGTACGCGCACGCGCTTTTCATAGCTTTCGAAGTGGATATCGGACGCGCCCTTTCGGATGGCGTCCGCTATGATACCGTCAACCAGCTTAACGAGCGGCTTGTCCTGGACCTGTGACTGCAGGTCCTGCTCCGACGGTTGGTCCTCCGGCGCTTCCTCGATAACCTCGAGGTCGCTGGCCATGCCCTTGATAATTTCGTTTATGCCGCCGGAATCATCATAATAAGATTCTATCGCATTCTGGATGGTGGTTTCCGGCGAGATGACCGGCTGAATATTGCATCCAGTGATAAATTTAATGGCGTCCAAGACATATATATTATTCGGATCGGAGATGGCAACGATGAGCGTTTTGCCCAGCTTGGAGACCGCGATGACATTGAACTTGCGGGCAATGTCCTGCGGGATTAGCTTGACGATGTCGGGGTTGAGCTCTATATCGGTCAGCCTGATGGCGCCGATATTCAGCTGCTTGCCGATAAATTCCGAAATGATATTTTCATCGGTCACGGCGCCGATTTTTACGAGGATCTCGCCCAGCTTTCCCCCGCCCGTTTTCTGCAGTTCGAGGGCTTTTAGAAGCTGCTCGTCGGTGATCTTACCCGCTTTTACGAGAATCTTGCCTAACTCAATCGCCATTATATTGCCTGATGACGGACTGCTCGAATTTCAATTGCAACTAAAACTTGTCCTGGAAAATGTCATCGAGCTTGGCCTCGGCGGTATCGGAAAATTCCTTGCCCAGCTCGAGGCTTTCGCTTTTTGACGTATGTCCGCTTTCGAGTATGCCCTTGAGCGACTCGCCAATCTCCTTGGAATAAAGCCTGATCATGCCGATTGTGGTCCTGTCATCGAAAATAATGACCAGGATGGTCCGGTCGTTTATCAGCGAAATGTGGATATGGTCCTTCTTCCCCTGGTGAAAGAGAACCGAGAATTCCGGCTCGCCGACAAGGCGCGCGATTTCCTTGGTGGAAGCGAAACTCCCCGCCAGGAGCGCGGCCAGAGCGGTTGTATCGAGAGTGTGGGTAAAACCCTGGCGCGTGACCAGATGCCCATCCTTATCAACCAGCAAGGCGCACTTGGCCTCGGCTTCCTTGATTATGCGCATCAAGGCCTGGTCTATCTGCTGAATTTGATCCTCGTAAAGGACCTGTTGTTCGCGTGACAACTTAAACCTCCTTTATGGAACGGCCTCTATTTTGACTCCTTGAGCAATCCAAAAAATGTGAACTTACGTCGCTTGCCCTTGACCTTTCGGCTCTCAGCCATCTGGGGACGACCCAGCGCCATGGGAACTCGCAAGTCTATCTCAGGCACCAGAACCGTATCCTCCCCCTTGGCATTGCCATAGTCCTCGTCGAGCACATACTGCGATTTTTTGCGGGCCGGCTTCTTCTCCTCGGTCTCGCTGTAATCGTGAGTCAGGGGAAGGCTTTCGTATTCGGCGGCCACCTTCGAATCAGTTTCATTCAACCCATTTTTCAAGACGGTTCTCTCGGTGGTCTCTTCCAGATCATCCTTCTCTTCCTGGATCTCGTAGTAGGGCTTCGGCTCGTCGGCTCGATCGGATACGACGACGTTGGTGGGCGTATCGGCATCGGCCATAATGGCCGGCTCGATAGTCCTAGTCCCGATCTTGTCTCGGGTGCGCAATACCTCGAGCGGAACCTCAACCGCCTCCGAAATGCCGTTGCGATGATTGGCCGGGGTTTTGTCGAAATTCCGCGAGGGTTCCGGTATCGGCGCCAGCGGCCTCTCGATTCTCGCAGACGCTGCCGGCGGCCCGCCGACCGGCACCGCTATCGGCTGTGCCTTCAAAGCCCGGACTGGTTCCGTCTTCTTGGCTTTGACCTGGTCGAGGACCATCTTGCTGATTGCCTTTAGTGTCTTAAAGACACCCTCGCCTGTTACCGCCACCGCCTCGAAATATGGAACTCCCTTTAGGTTGAGTGTCCGCTCCAGCTCCTCGATCGAGCCTATATTCGGCAGGTCGCGTTTGTTATACTGTATAACCAGGGGTATTTGGTTAATGTCGTAGCCATACTCCTCGAGGTTGTCCCGCAAATTTTGAAGCGATTCCAGATTCTCCTCCATCTTGGCGGTCTGGCTATCGGCCACAAAGACCAACCCATCGACCCCGCGCAGCACGAGCTTGCGGGTGGCATTGTAATAGACCTGGCCGGGCACGGTGTATAGCTGGAATTTCGTGGCGAATCCCTGTATGGTTCCGACATTGACTGGCAGAAAATCGAAGTAGAGGGTCCTGTCGGCATCGGTGGCCAGGCTTATCAACTCTCCCCTGGTCTCGCTGGGCACTTTCTTGAAAACATACTGGAGATTAGTCGTTTTCCCCGAAAGGCCCGGGCCGTAGTAGACGATCTTGGAGATAATTTCCTTGAACGCGTAATTTATCGATACCATATAATATCAACCCTTCTCTACTGTCCCTTTATCTGAGATATTGCGTTCTTGATCTCAAGCCTTACCAAACCGACGTTGACATTCGGCTCGGTGACGACCGCCAGTATCCCCACGCCGGCGTCGCTTAAGAAAATCTTCCCGGCATCGGCCTCTATCGTGACGCGATCAGGGGTTTGCTGTTTTAGCCTTTCGAGAGCGCGGCCGACATTCGACATGATCGAAGCCGCCATGGCGCCGACAGTTTCATCTTCCAGCCGCGCATCCAGATCGGCCGCTATGATAATGCCATCATTGCCGACCAGCATCGAGCCCTTGACTCCCGAGGTCCTGTTGAGTTCGCTTAGGACGTTATACATATATAGCCTCCCGGCTTCTTGCATTTTTCTTCGAATTATCGATCGCTGATGAAACAGAGTATTTCTCTTTTACATAGGAAGATATCAGCTCGAGCGAACGAGTTATCCTGATGTGAAGGAGATCGTCCGCCTGGCGATCCGCAACCACCAGCAGCATGACAGGAGGCGAAACGGCTATCGTCAGCCAATCATGCGAGGTTTTTATCACCAGATACTCGATTCCCGGCTCGAAAAGCCTGTGAAAAGGAACCCCCACTGCGTTGATGATTTCCATGGCATAGGCGGCGTACTTCTCGAGCTCGAAATTTTTCGCGCCGCGACCGGTCAGGACCAGACCCTCGTGATCGGCTATGACAACGCCCCTGACACCCGAATATTCAGCCAGATAGGCAACGGCGTTTTGAAATTTATCGACGCTCTTTGGTTTTTTGGCTCGACCCATAATCTATCCAACAGCTACAATTCTATGTTCCCGAACAATTCATCCACCTTTAACTTCAGCGCTCCCATGCTGACATCATCACGGGAATAGACGACCAGGAAATATTTGCGCTTCTTGATAATCCAGATCTTCGCGGCCGCGGTTTCGATCAAGACCTCGAAGGCGGCCCCCAATCCCACCCTCGACATGCTTTGAACGACGTTATCGTATATGCCTTTGGACAACGCCCCAAACTCCTCCTTGGAATAACTGCTGTCGATCCTGGCCTCCAAAATCAAACCCTCGTTACCGACTGCCAGCACGCCCAACACCCGCGGCGTAATTTTCAGGAGGCCTATCGCCTGAGGAAGAGAAATGCCCTTCTTTTCGACGGCATGTTCCTGCGGGCTATGATCGAAAGCCGGTTCGCCGACGTTCCGAGTCTTGGGTTCGAGGCGAACCGAAGTTGTCTCTTCCTTTTCTATCATTTCCAGCAGCCGCTTGATATTCTCGTCGTCGGGGTCGCTGCCGGATAACCTGTCGATAATGGCCGCGGCCTCCGACTTCTGGCCCCGTCTGATGAGAATCTCCGCCTCGAGCAGATCGGTTGACCTCGTCCGTCCGGCTATGTCGATGGTGCGCTGAAGCTCGGTCCAGGCCTGCTCGTAATTTTCCTTGGCCAGGTGGATCTTGGTCATGACTATTCTGGCGGACGCATATTCGGGGTGAAGCATCAGGCCCTGATGACATATATCATAGGCCCTGACGACATCGCCACTTTTCCGGTAGGCGTCAGCCAGAGCCGCAAAAATCTGGCTCTGCGGATCGGCCGCCAGGATTCTTTCGCATTTTGCAATACGATCATCTATCTCAACAGTATCGAACATATGGGACCTCACAGGTCAATCTGACTAAATAAGTTATCGACAATAATGCCGGGATGTTTAGGGCCAACGCCGATTCCTATCTCAATCCCTTCCGGTATAAATAAAGACCCACCATGAAGAGCAATACCGAGCCGACTCGGGTCACCAACATGGCCAGGCGCAAATCATATTGATTCAGGACGATTTCAAATAATTCGAGCAGCCGTATCGCGCCGCCAACCGCCGCTACGGCGATGCCGGCCAGGATGAACAGCCAGGGAGTCCCCAGACTTCCGCCCTTTAGCGCCGAGAAGATTATCGCGGCCAAAAGCAGGCAAACTACCGAGAAGAACATAAACAGCGATTCCTGCAGAATTGCATACTGTGTCTGGTCCATCGCGCAAGCCACGCCGCTATCCGCAGCAATCACAGTCAGGGTCAGGAAAAAGACACGAGCCGGCATATTACCTGTCCCTCAAGGCCCGCGAGAACTCCTCTTCCAGGCCGTATTTCATGGCAATTTGCCGGTTGCGATTGATAGTGTTCTGGATATTGATTTTTATTTCCGATAGGACGCGCCTGTAGATCTTATTCCCCAGATTCTTCTGCACGGCGATCAAGTAGTCGTTCATCAGGGAGTTGAAGTTGGATACCAGGCGCCAAATCCTGGCCTCCTCCGGCAGCCTTTTATAGAGCTCCACGAAAAGGTCGAGTTTAACCTGGCCATCGCGACCGCTGAAAATCTGGTTCAGCACCGGATAAAACATCCTGTTTTCCTCAAAGGTCTCGTAGATTACCCTTTCGCCTTTGGCGCCGAGTTTCTCTTTAAGGTTCGAGAATATGAATATCAAATTTCCTATGTAGACATTGGCCAGAAGCTCGATCAGCGCCTTCTGCTCCACCTCGGCCGTCTTGTCGACCGCCACATGCTTCCCGATTTTAAGGAGGCCCATATTGAGCAGATTGGCGATCGATTTGCAGGTTAGAAATTGATCCAGAAAGCTCTCCTCGACTATCTTCTGGAGCGTCTTGCCGGCGCCGATCAAGGCCAATACCATGAATTCGCTCCTGGACAGGTTCATCTCCTCCGATTTCATGGCCGGCTCCGGCACGATTTCCAGAAAGGCATCATCGGGGGGCAGGATTTTCTTGAGCTCCTCCCATTCGTCGATTCGCCTCATCCCCTCCATTATCATATTCATGGGATTCAACTCGGTCTGGATAACGCTGGCCGGGGGAGCTTTGCCCTCGGTCAACTCGAATTTCCCGTCCTTCCAGCCGAACAGGGCATAAACGATCTCCTCGATCTGCATCTTGAGGCATTCGAAGATTTCCTCTTTGGAGAATAGTTTTTTTTCGACCAGGAGGGCCCCGATCTTCTTGCCTTCGTTTTCGGTGTTGAGGATCTCGTCGAGCTCGGCCTTGGAGATGCGGCCCTTCTTGAGCAGGAGATTTCCGAAAAGGTCTTCGCGGGAGTTTGACGAGGCATAGACCAGCAGGCCGTCGCGGAAATATATATCGCGCCTGGCCTCGTCCCTGCTGATAGATAACATGCCGGTCTTCTTTGATGAGACGATCAGCTGGAAAACGTCTGGCAGCGAAACGGTTTTCAGGTTACCGGCAAACCCCAATTTGGAATCCTCTCTATTTTCGCGGCTTCATTGTCTCGAGTTCGATGGCGCCGCCGAAGCCGCTGACAGCGAAAGCGCCGCAAAGCGATGTCGACAGGATCTTTTCGCGCGAATGCGTTAACTTCTCGCGTCTTTCCGGCGCAGTGACCGAGTATCTGTCTGGAGAAAATATTGCGAACTGCGGATCGCATTTATAAAGTATCTCCAGAGACCTGCTTTGGGCATACCGGCTCCAGGGCAGCTCGATGAGCATTATGTTGCTGGCGAATATTTCCTCACGAATCGTCATACCTGCCCAGCCGGCCAGAATTAATACACTCCCGTCAACACCAATCTCTATAGCGGGATAAGCCAATGCCCCCGCATTGGTATTATCGGATTGATCCCATAGGACCTTAATGCCGGGCAAAGAAACATTGGCGCCTATAATGGAATCGATACGCGATTTAAACGGCTCTTTGACCTCAAGCGTAACGATCTTTGAATCGAATTCCGATGCGATGCGGTCGATTTCGCGGCATCCGGGCGTAACGGTCAGAATGATATCCGGACCATGATCGTAACTGCTTAATATATGGGGAATTACGATGTCATCGGCGTCGCTGCCCGGCTCGTAGATATCAAGACCCGCGACCGTGGGTTGTCCCGCGGCCGTGAAGATCCAGGCGTGATTTCGACGCAGGTCGAGAAACTCCAGCCTCCAATCCGGATGCCGTTCGAGTGCCTTGCCCCAGATGAGGATATTCAGCGCGACCAACATCGAGATGAGCGCGCGCCGGCTCAACCGGTGTCGGATGGCGTTCTCAAAGACAATATAAAAGGCGAGCCAGAAGAGAATAATCGCGTCCCAGCCGGGAGAGGCCGATACAATCTTGGCATGCGGCAGCGAAGCGAAAAACCTCAAGATCGCGATTATAATATCGAGAACAATCTGCAGGGGCACAGCCGCCGCCAGCGGCAGCCATCCGCCAATAATGGTAAAGGCGAGAAGAGCGATTCCGAACGTAATGGCGAGTCCGGCAAGCAACATGACAGGGACATTCGCCAGCGCCCCCAGAACCGGGATGCTGTGAAAATGATGCGCCACGAGCGGCAAGACTGCGACTTGGGCGGCCGATGTGCCCAGGAGCGCCAGGGCCACCCATTTCAACCATCTTAAATAAGGTCGATCTAAGACCTTGGTGACTCCCGTAAGACCCGGCAAAGCGTAGATAATCCCGAACGTGGCGGCAAATGACAATTGAAAGCCGACGTCGAATAAGTGAGAAGGTTGCCAGAGGAGCATCAAGAGGCCGGCAAAGGCCAACAGGTTGATAAGGTCTGGTTTCCTCATCCAGCCATAGGCGAAGATTACGACCGCCGCCATTATTGACGCTCTTATCACCGATGGCTCCAACCTGGTTAGTATCGCAAAGGCCGCAACGACCAAGAGAAGGACAACCGCCTTTACGCTCCTGGGCAGATGAAAAAGGGATAACAGGCACCCGAATATGAGAAGCACCATGCCGACATTGGAGCCGGATACCGCCATGAGGTGCATCGTGCCGGTGTCCCTGAAAAGCCTCTGATAATCTTTGGGCAACTCCCGCCTCTCCCCCAGGGCAAACCCTGTCAACATCGATGATTTTTCCGAAGAAAGATATTGTTTTGCTATCGAGGTCAGCTTCTGCCTGAACGGGGTCACTGAAGAACTTACAAACGAATCCCCTCCCTTGACAACGACGACATTCGAGGGATCTGATACATAGGCCTCGGCGAAAATCTCCTTCATTTTCAGATAGGCCGAGTAGTCAAAGCCTAAAGGATTGGTGGCTCCGGAGGGTTTGTACAGAAAGCAGGCGATCTCAAGGTAATCATCGTGGCTTATGTCAAGCCCGGGCTGGGATATTCTGACCCTGATTCGTCCGAGAGTCGGAATCCAGGCTCGATCGAGACGCAGGGAATCGACCTCCAGAATCAAATAGGTCTTGTCCGGCCTGAAATCCGGTTCCTCTATCACGCGGCCGGCGATATCGGTCCGGATACCTTCACCCACGATATTTGCGATATGATTGGGCGGGAACGGCCCCAGCGAGACCGCCGCCAGATGCCAGCCCAGAAACGATAGCGATAGCATCAAGAAAATCGAGGCCGCCCGGGCAGCCTGTCTGAAATGCAGATAGAGAGCGCACAGGAATACAGCGGCAAATGAAATAAGCGGATAATAATAAGGAATGTGGAATTGTGTTGAGGCTAAAATGCCGGCGATCAGGAATACAAGCGCTACTAATGCTGGACGGCGACCGAACAGCGAGTGATCAGGATCGCTCATGCAGTCGATTTCCAGCGCCGGTGGGGCCAGAACCAGTGGTCGGGGTATTGCCTGACATATTTTTCCAGGGTCGTGGTGTAGGCTTGAGTGAGCTTTTTGATATCCTCGTCTTTATCGCCGGATGGCTCGATCTCGATGGGCGGCTCGATTATGATCGTCTGCTTCAGGCCTTCTCTGATTATGAATCCGCAGGCCAGAGGCGCTCCCGTTTTGAGCGAGAAGGCCGCCGGTCCCTTGGGTGTCGAGGCCGGCCGGCCCAGGAACTGCACTATGACACCATCCGAACCGGCATCCTGGTCTGAGAGCATGCAGACCATTCGTCCGTTCTTGACTGCCTTGAATACGCCGCGCGCGGCCACGCCGAGTTCGATAAGGCCGATACCGAACATGGTGCGGTGGCTGTTCATGAGCGCGTTTACCTTGAGGTTATGTTGCTCGCCCACCAGATAGTCTATGGGCCACCCCTCACTGGCGATTAGAGCCCCCATCAATTCCCAGCTTCCAAAATGCCCTGTGATCATGACAGCGCCCTTGCCGCGGTCGCGTATCGCCTGTAGATTCTCCTGTCCTTTAAGGCTCAAGAATTTCTCCAGGCCCCTTTTCTTCAGCGATGGAAACAGGCCATATTCGACCATGCTCCTGGCGATATTTCGGTAGGCGCGCAAGCCCAATTTTCTATATTCCCTTTCGGTATATTTGTCGCCGAAAGAATTCTTGAGGTTTGCCAGGGTCACCTTGCGCCTGATACCGAATACTGAAAAACCGAGGAAACCTATAGCATCCCCTGTTAAGAGGGCCAACTTGTATGGAATCAGATTTATTATTGCCAGGAGTGATTTTACAGCAACATATTCGACTTCATACCTTATTTTCTTCATCATGGTAACCATCAAAATATTTCTTATAGCTGTCGTCGGGCGGTTTCAACATTTCCTCACGTTTCCATCGCCGCCTGACTCTGGCGTTTTGCCTTCGCTTGATAATAATCATAAGAATAAAGCCGATTGTCAAAACAATCCAGAAGACCTCGCTATCGAAAATGAAGATGAAAAGGTGATACTGGCGCGAGACGCTGGAATACCAATTGGCGCTCCAGGTGCCATAATCGACTCCCAGCGTGGCTTTCCAACTTCGATGAAAATCCTTGTTCTCGCGATAGAGAGCCAGCAAATCGGAAAGGACAAGCGGGTCGGTGCGTTTTAGCAGGCGCGTGATTGCCAGATACGATTCAGTGTAGGCCAATTGGGCCTCGGCCCCGTTGAAAGTCGTGAGGTCCTCGAGTTCGGTTAAGTTCATGAGCCGTCCGGTCCAGACAACACGCGCCACGAGAATGTCCTGCCCGATCCGCCATTCGCCGGAGACGTACATTGCCAGCCCCTCGTGAATCCAGCGCGGCAGCCATCGCCCATTTGCGGCTCGGTAAAGCATGATATGGGCTAACTCATGTCCAATCAATTCCCTGAACGATTTATTGACCGGCAGATACTTGGGCGATTTTATGACAATCCGGTTTTCGTCTAAAAGAGCCAGGCCGGCTCCCCAATCCGGAGGCTGGAAACCGGCTTGTTGATTGAATTCCTTCTCCGTAGAGGCGAGAAATATCGTAATTGTGGTATCCAGGGGTTGGCCGACAATTGCCGCTATTCGGGCATGGAAGAAATCGAGATAATATCTGGTCGAGTCGGCGTAGATGTCATCGGAAGGCAATACGCTGAAACGAGGTTCCGCCCAGGTCCCAGACGGCGCTAATATCGTTGTTGCGCAAATCAAAAAGCCCAGCGCGAAAATCTGGGCTTTGGCAAATTTGAAATGCCGGATGGTCAATTTAACTCGTAAGTTTCGCCGGGTTTTAAGATTATGCCCTCGACCCCCAACGACTTGATCTTGTTTATGAATTCCCGGGGGTCGGCGGCGACTAAATCAAATGTGTTATAGTGCATCGGGATGGCTTTTTGAGGGTGAAGAAATTCCACCGCCTTAACCGCGTCGCCAACATCCATGGTGAAATTGCCGCCTATCGGCAGGAGCGCCACGTCAATCTTGTCGAGTTCGCCGATCAGCTTCATGTCGAGGAAAAGCCCGGTGTCGCCGGCATGATAAATGATCTTGCCATCGATTCTGATAATGAACCCCGCCGGGCTGCCGCCATATTGATAATTATCCCCCAGCGATGAACCGTGATGGGCAATAGTAAGTTTAAGGGAGCCGAAATCGAACTTGTTGCCACCGCCGATATGAAGAGGATGAAATCTCTTGACTCCCTTAGTGCCGCAATAGGTGGCGATTTCATTGTTCGATATGACCATGGCATCGCTTGCCCTGGCGATCTCGATGGCATCACCGAGGTGATCGCCGTGCCCGTGCGATATCAGGATAAAATCCGGCTTCTTGACGGCATCGGTGGTTTTGGCCACCGGATTCCCCTTGATGAAGGGGTCGATCAGAATCTTGTGCTTTCCGTTATCGAGAAGAAAACAGGAATGTCCGATAAATGTCATTTTCACCATAATTCCTCCATTTCCCAATCCGAATTTACCCTCTCAACCGGGGCCTGTCAATTGATAATGACTTAGATTTTAGTCAAGCACCCTGTCTATGACACCGCCACCCAATACGCGGTCGCCGTCATAGAACACGGCCGACTGGCCGGGCGTTATGGCGCGCTCGGGCTGATCGAACGTGACCGTTGCGCCATACCCCGCCAACTCTGCATGTCCCCGGCCTCCGCCATGACGATAGCGAATCTTGATATCGACTTCGTCCGGCATTTCCTCGGGCTTGATCAGCAGGTTGATATCGATAAGCGAAAATTGGCGCGCAAGGAGATGATCCCTGGTGCCGACAGTAATGCTCTGGTCATCGGGATTAATCCTCGTCACGTAAAGTGGTACCCCCTCCGCGATGCCGAAGCCTTTCCTTTGCCCGATCGTGAAATAGGCGTATCCCTTATGCTCCCCTAATTTGTTGCCACGAACATCATAAATCGGGCCGGGCTGGAGAGAACTATCGCCTCTCCGGCGCTGGCCAATAATGGCGGCGTAGTCGCCGGCCGGCACGAAACAGATCTCCTGACTGTCTGGGCGGTCGGCGTTACGGAAACCGTATTTCCTGGCCTTTTCCCGAATCTCGGCTTTAGTGAAAAGGCCAATCGGCAGTATCGTTCTATTCAACGCCTCCAGAGGGATACCCCAGAGGGCATACGATTGGTCCTTGCCGGTATCGACCGCTTTGAATAGCCTGACGCCGGCCTCATCCTTCATGACACGGGCATAATGTCCGGTTGCCACCAAATCACACCCGAGTTTATCGGCGGTCTTCAGCATCTCCCCCCACTTGATAAAACGATTGCAGTTGATACAGGGATTGGGGGTGCGACCATGAGAATATGAATTAATGAAATCGTCGATAACAGTCTTTTCGAAAGCCCGCTGCAGGTCGATGACATAATGCGGCACCCCCAGGCGGTCGCAAACCAGGCGGGCGTCGTTAATGAGATCGATCGTGCAGCAGCCGCCATCGGGCGGCTCGAAATTCAACTTGGCGTAGTCGTAGAGCTTCAGTGTAATCCCAATAACGTCATACCCCTGCTCTCTCAAAAGCGCAGCGGCCATGGAGCTGTCTACTCCACCCGACATTCCAACCAGAACGCGTTTCGTCATAACAAAAATGCCCCGGAGTAACCGGAGCATCCGATTACACTCCTCAAGATTTTTCTAATTCCCCGATTTGGTATAGAGCGGGGAGATATTCCTGAGACGTTGGACCTCTTGAGCGACAATATCGACGACGTAATCAATATCCTCCTCGGAGTTGCTTCTTCCGAACGAGAACCGCACCGAGCCATGCGCTAATTCTCCGGGCAAACCCATCGCAATCAGCACGTGCGAGGCCTGGGTGGTCCCTGACGTACAGGCCGAGCCCGATGATACTGATATCCCTTTCATGTCGAGGCTCAAGATCATGGCTTCTCCCTCGACCCCTTTGAACGAAATATTAAGGGTATTGGGGACTCGCTTTTCAAGGCTGCCATTGATATGGATATCGGGTACGCATTCTCTGAGCCTTTCGTAAAACCGAGTGGTCAGGGAGTTGAGCTTGGCGGTTTCCTTTGCCATATCGCGGGCCGCGATTTCAAGCGCCCTGGTGAGACCCGCGATACCAGCCACATTTTCGGTGCCGGCTCGTCGACCTCGCTCATGCCCTCCACCCTGGTTCCAGGCCTGAATCTTCGTGCCCGACTTAATGAATAGCAACCCGACCCCCTTCGGGCCATAGAGCTTATGAGCTGATATCGAAAGCAGATCGCACCCCAGTTCGGAAATCGAATAAGCGATTTTGCCCGTGGTCTGAACAGCATCGGTATGGAAGAGGGCTCCAGCCTCATGCGCAATCCTGACCAATTCCTTGACGTCTTGAATTACTCCGGTTTCATTGTTGGCGTGCATGATGGTGACCAGAGTTGTGTCGGGGCGAAGCGATTTGCGAAGCTGGTCCGGGTCTACTATTCCCTGCGAATCGACCGGCAGGTACGTGACGCCGAATCCCTCTTTCTCGAGAAACTCACAAGAGACGCTGACGGCGTGATGCTCGATCGGCGATGTAATGACGTGCTTTCCCCGGTTGCGGTTGGCGAATGCCGCACCCTTGACCGCATAATTGTCCGATTCGGTACCGCCCGACGTGAATACGATTTCGGAATCTCTACATCCCAGAATCCGAGCGCAACCGGCCCGCGCATCCTCAAGCGCCGCTTTAGCCTCGCGCCCGCTCGAATGCATGGAACTGGCATTGCCGAATTTCCGGGAAAAATACGGAAGCATGGCCTCCAGCACTTCCGGATGAACCGGTGTGGTGGCATTATGATCTAAATAGATATTCCTCATCGTCGTCGACTCCGTTGCCATGAATATAATCCTATGTCAGAGGGTTGTCAAACGAAGAGAATATTAGTCTACTTTCGCCCCGATGCCTCTACCAGCGCTCTGAATACCTTGCGGCTGTGCTCCCGCTCGAATATCGCTTCCGGATGCCACTGCAAACCCAGTACGAACTTCTTTTGGGTTTGTTCAATGGCCTCCGGCACGTTGTCGGTGCTGGAAAACGCTACGATTGCCAGCCCTGCGCCAAGCTTATCGATCACCTGGTGGTGGCTGGAGTTGGTTTCGATATGATCGGCGCCAACGATGCGATGGAGCAGGCTCCCCGGCGTGATAGTGACATCGTGGAATACTCTGGCGGTCTGACCGGGATCGGAATGCTGTATGGTTTCATGTGGAAAACATGACAGGTCCTGGTATAGGGTTCCACCAAGGGCGACATTCAAGACCTGATGGCCTCGGCAGATGGCCATAATCGGCAAGTTGCGGCCCAAAGCCAGCTTAGCTATGGATATTTCAAGCGAATCTCGATTCGCCGTGGTCTCGGTCAATCCTGGATGCGGCTCTTGATTATAATAGGACGGGTGCAGATCTCCCCCTCCGGTCAAGAGGAGACCATCAATCATATCGATCATATTATCAGCCGCGGCTGACTCGCCGGCGTTCGGGAGCAATATCGGTATCCCACCCGAATTCAAGATAGCCTCGTGGTATTCGCGCTTCAGGTAATCGAACGGTTTCCAGGTCGGCTTCCGCCGAGAACGGTCTTCGAGCATCTCGGAAATCGTAATCCCGATGATCGGTTTATTAGAACGCATACAGAATAGCAAGATGATACAGCCCGGCCCCCAGGTCAAACTGTTTTTGGAACCGAACGGCATAATCGAATCTGATCGGACCGATGGGCGTGAAGAATTGTATCCCGAGCCCCGTTACGAATCGAACCGAGATCGGCGTAATATCATTCCATCTCCCGTAGGTGTTGCCGGCATCGAGAAATGCCGTGCCGCCGAAACGCCAGAATAGCGGGCGCCGGATTTCGACATTCCCCATGATCATATAGCGCCCGCCGGCGGGTTCCCCGGCAAAAGGCCCCGACGTAAAAATCGGCCCAAGTGTATTTTCTCTGAAACCCCTGATAGTGGACGACCCCCCAATGATGAATCTGTCATCGCGAGAGGAACGCCCGCCGCTGAAACGGTCATCGAGAAATCCCATCCAGATCCTTGTCGCCAGGATATTCTGTCCGCTTATGCGATTGAATCGGCTCCACATGAATTGTGTCTTTACATAGCTGAAGTCCCCTCCCAGGACACCGCCGACATACTCGAGGCCCCCGAATGAATAAGAGCCTTTCTGGGGCGCCAGGATGTTGTCGCGAGTGTCGCGATCGCTATATAGGAGCAGCCTGCGCTTGACCTGATTGTCCCCGGCCGCTCTATATGCCTCTTCCTGGTCCTCAGGTACGTCCAGGATATTTATATACTCCATATTGGCCGTGATGCGGGCCGTGGTAAACCGATCCAATTCTCGCGAAAATACCACTTCGCCGGCCCATCTGTCGTAGCGATAAGGAGTATTGGCGATCGCGTTGAGAGTATAAGGCTCGTAGAGGACTCTGCCTGTCACGGGGATTCGCCAGCTGAACATCCAGGGGGTGATGTAATTGGCCTCGATGGTCGAACGTATAAGGGAGAATCTCAGACCCTTGCCGAGGTCCGAAAGTCTGGGGGCGGATAGGTCGCCGCCGGCCTTGGTGATTTGAAAAGACGGCCTGACCGCCACGATAACCTTGCGGCCGGTCCCGAATAAATTTCTATTGCCCCAGAGCGCCGAATTACGCAGGACCAACACAAACTGCTCCTGCCGACCCAGGCCGATCCCAAAATTCATGAAATAAGATTTTCGCTCGCGCAGGCTGAGGTTGAACCCGACCCGGCAGGTATCGTTAATTATCACAGCCGTGGAATCGTTGCGGCGCATGTTGACCAGCCTGAATATCCCCAGGGAATAAAGCCGTTGCTCCGAATCGACAACGTCCTTATGGCTGTAGCGTTCGCCCGGCTTTACAAGGAGGTCGCGTTCAATGACAAATGGACGGGTGTACATTTTTTCGGGAAGGCGCGTCTCGCTGTAAACGGTAAATACCGATTCCGTAATCGCATAAGTGATCCGGGCCAGGGTGCTGTCCGCGTTAAAATCATACCGGCTGAAAATTTTCGCGTAAGGATATCCGTTATCGAAATAGAGGTCGCGCAGTTTGAATCCGCCCGAGGCTACTTCCTCGGCGTCGACAGGCTTTCCCGGCTCGAATGCATTCCAGACCTTGTCGAAGCCTCCGTTGACCTCCTCCAGGCCGCCGTCGAGCCGGATGCTTTCGAGGTATGCTCTCCTGCCCTCCTTGATATTGAATGTCACCATGGCCTTATCGCCCGGCGCGCGTTCTATCACCGATTCGACCTCGGTAAATACGAAGCCGCGCCTCCCATAGTAGCGCCTGATTATTCCCTCGTCGAGATTCACATTGGATTTCGAGAGTTCTCTTTTTTTGAGGAAATTGTACCAGTGATTCGGTTTTGTATACAGCAGCTTCTTGATGTCCGACTCATCGAAAGACGTGGCGCCGACAAGTACGACCTTGGCGACCGCTCTTCGGCGCAATAACATGACCTCACGCTCAGGCTGGTTCTGGGCGACTGCGAACGAAGACGATATGGAGATGATGCTAATACTCGAAATTAAGATTGAGATCGAACGAAATGCCCTCAATGCCCTCATTCTCCGTTCCTTCGATAGGCCCACGCGAAATAGTAAACGATACATTATCGTTAAGGTAATATTCGACCCCGATCGTACGCCCGGCCACCGAAAGCCTCTGGGAATATCGCACGTACAGGCTGCTCGAGATATATTTGGCCACCGATATCTGGGTCTCGTCCTCGGGAGTCCGAGAAATCTCGAACTCCTCCACGAACTGCCCGCCCAGAGGTCCTATGACAGTCGACAGGGCCGGAAGAGCGCTGCCGATGAGGTTTTGCGAGAAATCGCTTCCCCCGACACCGTTGCGTCCGACCATCCCCAACTGACCAATCTGGCTTCCCGCCACCAGCCGGGTCAACAGCTCTTCCTTAGTCAATTCGGATCCCTCGGCGACATCGATTTTCGGCTCCAGTAGCGTGCCGGTTATATGTATCTCCATTTCCACCGGTTCGCCAGTCCCCTGGCCCGCCGGCGAACGGAGGCGCTTGGTAATGACAAAATCGATATCGGGATTGATGGTTGCCACGTTGTTGAAAACCATGGTTCCCGACTGGATATCGAACGGTTCCGCCAGAAGCAGGTAATATTTGCCGCGCCGAATCGTCTCGAGCGTTCCCAGCGGAATGGTGATACCCACGGTGCGTTCGATAAATAAATCGCCCTTGAATTCGGCGTCGATATCGCTGTTTCTTATCCAGATATTATTATAGGCATTGATATTCAGTCTCAGGTTCCACATCGTCGAATCCTCGATCACGAGGTTGGGGTCAAAATCGGGAGCGACAAAAGCATCGAATTCATCGCGTATTTCGAGGCGTTTCAGGGTGATATCTCCTGCCACGGTCGGCGGCGTGTCGCCGAGCACCGCCAGATCCATGTCGGCCAGACCCTGAACATCATAGGCATCGGCGATAAAGAAGAAATTCCTGGCTTCGATCTTTATATCATATTGGAAATTACCCAGGGTGATCAGCTTCATGGTGCCCGAGGCCCGGACCAGCGATTGGTCCTCGTCTTTACGTCCGGGCAGAAGCTCGCCGAGTCCCCTGATCCACTCTCCTCCCCCGGGAGTGTAGGCAAAGGCGCTGTCGATATATATGGTCTCGTTTTTCATTCGGAAATAAGCGCGCAGGTCCATCAGCGGATTGACGAGATCGAGCGCCTTCAGCTCGCCATCGATAAAGTATCCCCAACCATCGATGTTTGGCTCGGCATAGGTTCCGGTCAGGTTTGTTTCGATGCGGAAATTCGTTTCGAAGTATTCGATGGTGGGGACGAAGACCTCGCCCGATACAAGCCTGTTTCCCGACGCTACCAATCGCAGGTCGATCGGCCGATTGGGAAACCGGTTCTCGACCTCGTCAAAAGAAAGGTCCAACGGCAGGTATCCCGAGAAATAATACCGGCCATAGCCCGATTCCAGATGGGTTGAATCGGTGCGAATATAGCCGTCGCGATATTGCAGCCTGGCATGCAGATTTCCCAGGACGACAGTATCGATGGCGAGGCTGTCGATCATGATATCGAAATCGATAACCGGTTTCTCGAAAGTCCCCCCGAGAACCGCATCACCCCACCAATAGCCATTGAGAACCTTCTCCTTGTAGAACTGCTCGACTATCGGCTGGATCTGAAAATCGAACGCCTTGACATCGAGGTTCAACAGAATCGTGTTGGCCAGGGTATCATTGGTGACATCGCCGGCGGCCGTTATCGTGCCGGTATCGAGCCCCATTATAGCCTGCTGGAATCTCGTGACATTGCCGTCGATTAAGAGAATCACCGGCTTTCGGGACGTGAAGTTGTTGCCGGCGAAAATTCCATAGAGAGTATCGGCGCGGAAGACCGGGGGAATCGAGGTGCCATCATATTCGCCCTGCATTTTCGCGAGTCCCTGGGGGCCATAGATCGATACACCGTCGAAAAAAACTCTCTCGCCCGAAACGATCGCTTCGAACCGCCCCGAATCGGTCGGTATCGAATAAACCTGGCCATCGATCCATGAACCTGTCACGCGACCTACCCGATGAGTGACAAACGACTTCAAATCGGCATAGACCTTCAAATTCCCTGGTTCCAGCCCATAGGTCCAGCATGAGTCCGACTCGAAAGTTGCATTGGCAGTAAAATCGGCGGTCGGGCCGGTCAAGTGAAAATCGGCATTTCCCCTGCCTCCCAGCTCTCTTAAGAATGTCTGCTTGGTAAAATTCGTGAGGTCTTGAAACTCGGCGCTGCCGGTGATATCGAGATCCCCAAGATAATCAAGATTTCCTTCGGCGGTTACGTAAGTATTCTTGTAGCGGCCCCGGAAACCCGGCAGGAAATTGATCGCCTTCTGGTCGAATTGAACCGAGCCGGTGACCTCATCGAAATAGTACAGATCCACTCTGACCGCATCCAGGTCGCCGTCCACCGTCATCGAGAAATTGCGATCGCTCAGGCCCTGGCCTGTCATCCGCACCTTGCCTGTGAAATCGGTCGCAAGTTTCGGGCCGATCTCGCGCAGGTCGAGATGCTCGACTGTCCCCTCGTAGGCATACTCCTCCGGCTTGGTCGCGAAATCCAGGTAGCCGGAGCCGGCGAATCGAGCCTTAAATATGTCCCCTTCGATGTAACTGAATTGCATCTGCTTGTCGGAATAGGCGAAAGCGACCCGGACATTATCAAAGGGCTTTTGCATGAATCGGCCATTTACCAAAGCCTCGCTGCTGAAGTTATCGATATCCCCTTTCAGGTGGCCCTCGATATCAAGCTCTCCTTGAATCTTAACTCCCGTCAGCTTCGATATTTCGGCCAGGCTGACCGGGTTGGCTTTATAATCCAGATCGAGAGCCCTGGTGAACGATGGCCCCGCACGACCCGAAACCAGCAGCCTGGACTGCCCCAGTTCCGCTGCCATGGATTCCAGATAATACCCGCCATTCGACGAAAATACCCGGCCGGATAACGAGTTCAGGACAATGTCGCGCGCCGGCCAGGAGACCGAAAGAGAATCCAGCGCGATATGGAGGCTATCGCGCACCAATGCAAATGAGCCCCTCAACGACTCCGCCACGATCATGTTCGTATCGCTTATGGCAAATTCCACTGCCCCGACGCGAATATTATCGAAAGACAGCGACAAACCCGATTTCTTGCCACCATCCTTCTTCTTACCGAAGAGGTTCTTGAATCCGTCTTGCGGCATCCTGGCTGAAATGGAATCTATGGCAAGCGAGCTGAATTCATATTTTCCGTTTATCAACTCGAGTACGTCATATTCAAGCTCAAGTCTGGATATATAGGCCAGCGGCGCGGAACCGTCGCGCGGAGAAATCTCCACACCCTCGAGGACAAGGCGGTTCCAGATATCTCTGTTGACCTTCTGCACGCTAACCTCGTAACCGGTTGCCTTCGATGCCATTCCGCGAATATAGTTGTTCAGCTCCGATTCCGGCAGAGTCGTAAAGTAGTATATGTAGGCCACTGCCGAGGCCATGACCAGAAGAATCAAAAGCAGATATAATGGGAGCTTGGCAACCTTTTTCATATATAATTATACGCGGAACCGAGGGTGTTAATATCCTCTCCGGTTATCGATGCCCAAACTTCGGCTGCCCCTCGAACCTTGTCGATCACGAGCCAGGGTGATGTCATTAATATCGCCTCGAAAACCTGCGCGGCCGAGCATCCAACATTAAGCGACCCCCTGATATGCGAATTGAGTTGACGCATCGCTCCAAGTCCGGTCAGGCAGGCAACCACGGCTAACTCGCGGGCCGGCAAATCGAGACCGGGCCGACACAGGATATGCCCATACCCCTCGGCAATCATTAAATACCCCAAATCCGGCGAAATTGCATTAATTTTATTGCGAATCTGCCCCAGCTTTCCCCGATGGACCGCTCCTGCGGCGGCTATCCCCCGGTCCATAAGAACCTGAGACCCCTCCAGAGGAACCGGCACGATTTCATCGAGTGCCACCCCTTTTTGCCTGGCAGCCTTGTGAAGGCAGAAAAACGATTCTATAGCCCTGGGGTAACCGCAAAAGAGATACCCCTGCAGAAGCACCTCATATAAAGGAATGAGAGCCCCGGGATCGCTCAAGGCGAGGTTCAGCATTTCCGTTAATGCCGTATCATCACCCACAGCCTGGAGACAGGCCACCGTGCACAAGACCTTCTGCCTATCGGAGATAACCCTGCGGGAGAATAGTCCGGATAAGTCCCCACCCTTTTCGATTCCGAATGCCTCCTGCAGGCTGGATTTCGATATCTTCATCGCGGCGATAATAAATAACAAAAGCCGCCATTTCAGCAAGCTGAAACAGCGGCTTTTTCCCCATAATGAATTTTTAGCTGATGCCCTTTCTGAAAGCGAACCCCATGTAGAACACGGGCAGGTAAATAATGATGACTATGGTCCCAATGACAATCGCGATCAGCACAATCAGCATCGGCTCGATCAGCGAAGTCAGACGCGTAATCACGGCCTCGAGCTGTTTGTCATAGAATGAGGCCGCCTTGGAAAGCATCTTGTCCATGTCGCCGGTCTCCTCGCCGGTGGCGGCAAGTGAAATCAGCGTATTGGGGAAAGCGTCGGTCTTCTTCAGCGAGGCCGCGATGGAAAACCCGTCCCTGATCAGACCGGTTGCCTCGCGGACCGCACGTTTATAGTGGACGTTGTCCATTACCCTGTAAACCAGGTTCATGGAATCGACCACCGGAACGCCGGCCCCCAGAAGCATCCCAAAGGTGCGGCAAAACTTGCTCATCAGCGAATTGATGATGATATTCTTGATGATCGGTATGTTCAGCTTGATGCGATCGACCACCTTCCGGCCGGTCTCGGTCAGGCCGATCACGATGAATGCGCAAGCAGCAAACACCAGGCCGATCAATGTGTATATTATATTGGCGCTGATAACGTCGGAAACGTGAATGAGAATCTGGGTCGGTACCGGAAGTTGGGCGTTGAATTTGGAATAGACATTCTGGAACATCGGCACCACCCACGCCATCAGAACGATCGTCAACATTGTCAGCACAACCACCACAAACGACGGGTATGACATGGCCGAAAGTATCTTGCGCTTGGTGTCCTGAATGAATTCAAGATAGTCGGATAATTCCTCGAGCACCCCGTGGAGAGATCCGGAGATTTCGCCCGAACGAACCAGGGCGATATATAGCGGTGTGAAAACGCCGGGGTGCCTTTCCATGGCATCCGATAGCGAAAAGCCCTTCTTGACATCGTTCAGAAGCTGGGCGACCACCTTCTTGAATTTCTTGTTGGACTCCTCATAAAGAAGATTGTTCAGGGCCTTCTCGATTGTCAATCCGGCCGAGAACATGGTCGCCATCTGGCGCGTGAAGAATACGAGAGTTCCCAGCGGAACGTGGGTTCGGAGCTTGTAGATAAAAAGCGATATCTCATCTATCAGGCCCCTCTTCCTGGCCGAATCCGCCACCTTGGAATCCAGCACCGAGATTACGGTCTGGCCCGATTCGCGAAGCTTGTTCAGCGCCGCATCGAGAGAGGTCGCCGAGATGGTTCCCTCGTGTTTATTTCCCTTGCTGTCTTTAACTACATACGCGAATGTTGGCATCTATATTCTCCCTCGACAGGCGAAAGTATCACTGCCTGCTAATGTCTGAAGGACAATTCTAGCAATTAATCTTCGTCTACCGTTTTCTTGAGCACCTCTTCGGCCGAGACCTTTCCGGCAAGAACCTTCCTGATTCCAGCGTCGCGAAGCGTCAACATGCCGGCCCTGGTCGCCTCCAGCCTGATGTCGTCCTCATTCTTGCCCTCGAAAATGACCCTTCTGAGACCAAGCTTCATCTCCATCAGTTCAAAAAGCGCGGTCCTGCCGAAATGACCGGTGTTGCGGCATCTGACACACCCCCTGCCCTTGTAGAACATGACATCCTGGTACTTGTCGGGTTCCATCTTCAGAGCGACAAACTCCTCGGGCGCCGGTTTGTATTCCTGCTTGCAGGCGCTGCAGATTGTTCTTACGAGCCGTTGCGCCATTACCAGGTTAGTCACTGAGCCGGCCAGATAACGGGGAACGCCGATGTCGAGCATCCTGGTGATGGTGGAGGGGGCGTCATTGGCGTGCAGCGTGGTGAATACCAAATGGCCGGTGAGCGCGAATTTTATGGCGATGTCTGACGTTTCCTTGTCTCTGATCTCGCCGATGAGGATTTTGTCCGGGTCCTGCCTGAGAATATGCCGCAGCGTGGTCCCGAATGATAAACCGATGGAATCATTGGTGGCGACCTGGTTGATCCTGTCGATTTGGTATTCGACCGGGTCCTCCACCGTTACGATATTGTCCTCCTCGTTCTGTACTGCCTTCAAGGCGGCATGCAACGTCGTTGATTTTCCACATCCTGTCGGGCCGGACACGATAATCATGCCATATGGCATGGTAATCCATTTGCGGAAAATCTGAAGCATGTCGTTTTCGAAACCGAGGTTGGCCAGGGTGAATTCAAAACCCTTCTTGTCCAGAAGCCGCAAGACGATTTTCTCGCCTCTTACCGTGGGCAGCACCGAGACACGGACATCTACCTCTCTCTCGGGCGTCTTGATGGAAATGCGGCCGTCCTGAGGCAGCCGCCGCTCCGCAATGTTGAGGTTGGACATGATTTTGAGTCGTGAGATTATGGCCGTCGCCGATTTAGCCGGAGCGGTCATAATTTCCTGCAGGGCCCCATCGATCCTGTACCTGACAAGCAGGGCATCGAACAGCGGTTCGATGTGGATATCGGTGGCCCGGCTCTTGATGGCCTCCGATATTATGAGATTGACCAGCTTGACAATCGGGGCTTCGTCGAGTTCCTTTTTCAACTGGTTGACATCGATGTCATCAATCTCGCGCCCGTCGGCGGAGACAATGAAATCCATGCCCGAGAGGGCCTCGGAAACCTCACCCGTGGTGCGCAGCTCCTTGTAGTGGCGCTCGATAGCCTCGTCTATTATGAGCTGCGGCGCTATGCTCAGGGAAATCTGACTCTGCGTGATCTTATGCAGGTTGTCGATTACGACGATATCCTCGGGATCGACCGTGACCACGTGGAGAATGTCGTTTTCCTTGCCGAAGGCCAGGCAATGATATTCCCGCGCGAAGAACTCCGGAATCATCTCGAGGGCCGACTTATCAACCTTCATCAGGCCCTCGGCCGTCATCAGCGGAATCCCCAGCTGCCGGGAGAGGCCGAGAGCCAATTTCTCGTCGGTGATGAGGCCCTCGGCCAGCAGTACTTCGCCTAAACGCTTGCCATTTTCCTTCTGTCTCTTAAGGCCGATCTCCAGTTTATCATTAGAGATGAGTTTTTCCTTGAGAAGTACTTCTCCTAACAACTCCATTAAATTAAGCTCCTAATGCGTCATCCCGCCGGAGGCGGGAAAAAAATACTAACTTCCAAACGGCCGAGTGCAAACTATGTTGACCTCGGCGCTGACATCCTCGGGGGACGGGAAAAGGGAAGCCCGGACCCTGGTTTCTATCGTCGCGGTTCCATCTGGCAGATCCGGAATGTCGCAACCCCTGATGTAATACCGGCAACGGGCAACCCCATCTTGATCCGTTCTCACCGAATCCGGCGGGATAATAAATCCGGCGACAAGCGCGGTGAAATTAATCAGGCCGTTTTCGATTGGGCAACCGCCGCCATCGTGCAGGGCGACAGTAATAGTCGATGTGTCGCGGTTGTTATAAGGTGGCCCCGGACCGCAACCGCTGTTGTCGGTCCAGAGGTTCCCGGGGCTGGCCCCAATCGACAAAACTCCGTCGAAAATGGGTAATATGAAAATTCCGGATGTATCTACCACCAACGCGGAGTCTCCAGCGGATGAAGCAACTACCCGAACCGACCTAAAAGTATCAAAACAACTGTAAATTATCCTGGTATAAGCGTTACCTTCAACAGAATCTGGATGATAAGGTCGTGGCGTGCCGGTTGTTGAATTTCCCTCGATATTAGCCATGTCGTTGGGGATGAGGGTAAAGTAAACAGCGGTATTGTATTGAACCGGATTGGCGTAAACATCGCCGACGATAGCCGCGACCTGAACAAACCTGGTAGCGCCCCCAGCCGACTCACCCGCTCCCTCCAGCGAGATGTTAATCCAGTTTGGTGGGCCCGACGATATGGTTACAAGCGATTTTTCATTGCAGACAAACAGCGAATCCGGGTATTCCGGTACCGTGCATGCCCTGATCGCCACCGGCCCCGAATGACACCCGGAGTAAAGCTGAATTATCGCCTGGCCGTTGGGATTGGTTGGGACCGTATCGTGCTCAACCAAAAACTGCGAGTCAAACGACGGTCGCCAGTCGAGTGAACTGCACCCAGGGGGCGCGACGGTAATATCGAAGGCCACGTCATAACCTTCTGAAAGAGGATTACCAAAAGCATCCTGCAGGGTCGCGATAATCTGCGTCGATTGGCCGCCGACCTCAATATTGGTAGGAGAGGCCGTGAGATTCATGGTTGTGGCGGTCGAAGATATGCAATGATAGATCACTGGGCTGACGGTCCTGATCGTGTCGCTTGAAATGGTCGGATGGGGAACAAAAGCTATGACATTGTCATCCCCAATAAGTGGCCCGACCAGATATATCGTCCTGGCGATACCATTATAAGTGGGGGCGGCCTGCGGCGCCAACGTCGAGCTCGAGTCCAACGTGTTGCGGAAATTGATCTGGGTGCCATCGGCGACGGGATTACCGTTGGCATCTCGAGCTTCCACTTCGATAGTATCGGTCGCGGCCGAGCCCGCCACCAGGGTAACGGTGCCGATCGGCCTGACGAATTGCAGGCTCGCAATGTCCCCGGCGATATAATGAACCACGACCGTATCGGCAATCAAACCGGTCGCCGTATCGCTCAGCGCGCTGCGAACAACAATGGAATCGACACTGGAGCTGGTAGTAGTGGGAGCCGTGATCTTGATCCGTGCCTGGCCCGCCTCGGTGTCTGCCTGTAGTGCAGAAAGGGCGCCTGTCCCGGTATTGGATATGTAGACGGTAGTACCGTCGGCGATCAGGCCGCCGAGAGAATCCTGAACCGTGATGAAGATCGATGACGTTTCGGCGCCGTTGGCGGTGATCTGCTGCCTCTGTGCCGAAACAGTGATGAAACCGATTGCCCGGACCGGCAGAAGTGTGACAGTAGTGGTACAGATAGCCTGGTGGACCGGCGAGCCAAATCGATAATCAGCGATGATGTGCGAAAGCCGGGTCTCATTGACCCTCTGCGATGGTGTAAATGTCACGACCGCGGCGCCGCTGGCATCGGTATCGTCCTGCGACGTTATTGGTCCGTCGCTTTCTACATTGCGGAACTTGACAGTATCACCGACTATGGCATGACTGTCGGTATCGAGAAGGTAGGCCCGCACAGTGATACTGGTCGTGCCGTCACTGACCAGCTGGCTGGGCGTAGCCTCCAATCTCAGGGTGTTCATGACACGACGCATCGGTATTACAACGGAGGCCGCCAGGACCCCGCCGGCGGGAGCCGCGGTTACCGCCTGAATAATCGCGCTGTCGGGAATATTGACCTCGTCGAGCTCCGTATTGTAAAAGAGAGCCTCGGCTATTCCGGAGCTGTTGGTGAGAGGCACCGTGGTGTTGGGATCGGAAAATCCGATTCGGCCAACCTCGTTACGGACTGCAAACATAACTGCTTGCCCGCTGACACCTCTCTGGGTGGTATCGACCAGCATGGCGGTGATCGTATAAGGGCTGCCTTCGTGGTCGATCAATTTCGGAACAGGCGGCGAGAAAGTCAAATTCAGTGAATAATCGGACGGGCCGCTTATGTAAAGAGTCGTCCTTTTCTCCTTAGTGCCCGCCATAGCCGTTATGGTGACGCTGTCGTATTGACCAGGTTCTGTCACAAAAATAGCGTCGGTAAGTCCCTGGTAATCGGTCGTGTCGGGCGTAGTCAGAAGCCCACTATTGGGGGTTCGGGCCAAGCGCACGGCCACGCCTTGCATGCCGATACCATTGGAATCGGTGACCGCCAGGGCAATCTGCACCGTATCTACCGCCTGAGACGAGGTCAAATATACCTGATTCGGCGACAGCAGAATGAGTATATTCGAAACCTTGCTCGAGGTTACAGCCTTACCTGGTTCGACGGCGCGCCTTCTGTCGCATGACAACAGGGCAGAAAGCGCAGTAAGCATCAATAAAATGCCAAATACAACCAATTTTGTGGGGTTCTTGGTTGTCATGTTCACCTCCAAGGGATAAGTTTCTGGAGCTTCATTCTCCATCTTGCCTTTGGTCCAAGGGCGTTGTGATTTTCTGCTGGTCATCCTTGAGACCCTGAACGTCCGATTTGATCTTCCGTAAGTCCTCGAATTCTGGCTCTAGGGCCGGCAAATTTGTCGTCTTTCCTTCATCCAGTATCCGGTATCCTTGGCTGGTTAAATTGCCGGCATCGGAGTAGCTTAATCCCTCTTTGACAATGCGAGGTGTTATCTCTATAAGAAGATCCGTTTTCTTAACAGACGAATTAACATGGGTGAATAATTTCCCGATCAGCGGGATATTCGAAAGGAGCGGCATCCTGAATTCCACCTTGGCGTCCTCTATGGAAAACAGGCCACCGATAAATATCTGCTGCCCGTCCTTCACCAGGACCGTCGTGGAGGCTGTCCTAATTCTCTTTCTGGGATATATTCCCAGGACCAATTCCGTGATCGATGAGACCTCCGGGGTGACCCTGACCGTGATGTAGCCGTCCTTGTTGATAGTCGGTGTCAGCTGCAGCTTGATTCCGACCGAATCTGTGACGACGATGGCGTTTTGCTGCGAGACCACCGCCCAGCGCAAAGTCTCACCGATCAGGATCGTGGCGGAACGGTTGTTCATGGTCGTCAACTGCGAATGCGCCAGGACCTTGGCCTTGTTCTTCTTCATCAGGAAGTCGAGAGTGACATCGAAAGCGTAGAGCTGACGGGAGAACTTGAACATGTTGTCGAATCCTTCGACTTTCTCGAAAGCGTACTTCTCGGGCAGTTCCCCCAGGCCCGGCAGGTTGCCGCCGAAATCGTTTTCATCTGGCGCTCGCGAGGCCCCGGTCGACTGGCCGTCCTGGTCTTTCACCAGCGGCGATTCGGCCAGTATGGTTGTCAGCCTCGAGAGTTGTTCCCAGTCTATTCCCAATTCGTCGAGATCATCCGTGGCTACCTCGATCAGCCTGGCCTCGAGAAGAATCTGCGGCGCCGGCACGTCGACCGCCTTGATGATGTCGTTGATCTCGGCCACGACTCTGGGGCTGGCCAGCACCAGGATCTTATTGCCGGAAGTATCGATTTGAACCCTTTCGGTGAGGTCCTGAAGCAGATCCTTGACCTCCTCGGCCTTGGCGAATTTGAGATCGATCACGTGCGCCGAAAGGCCGATCTCCTGCTCCAGCGCCTGGGCATCGGCAACCAGTATGGAGTTCCCCACAATCTCATAGGAAAGTCCGGCGGCCCTGACCACCAGGTTGATAGCCTCCTCGATGGGGGTATCCTTCAGGTGGACCGAGATTCTCTCCTGCGTATTGACGCCGGGTCCGGTGACGATATTGAATCCGGATTTATCGGCCAGTATGGTCAGGATCGACGGCAGGAAGGCGTCGTCCGCATCGAGCGTAACTGTCTTCATCAGGCCGCGTTGAACAGTCTGCGGCCTGGAAACATCTGAAGCCTGTTGAGCGCTTGATATCCGGGGGAGCAGCATGACTCCGACGATCAGGCACAATAACATACCCTTCACGGATGATTTAATCAAGATTTCCTCCTTAAGTGCTTTCTGCAACATCCACCTAATAATTTTCCATTCCGGAACCGTTGTTGGAGAAATCCGAATCTTCCCCCATCGTCTCCAACTCCTGAATTGGCTTGTTGACCAGGACAAGTCTTCCTGCTCCGCCTTCCAGGACAACCTGCTTCTCCTCGATGCTTGTAACCCGGTAGGCCTTTTCGAGCCATCCGCCGACCTGGACAACGTAGCTCTTGCCGTTATACTTGATTATGGCTTTGGGATTATCGTCTACAACCGTGGCGGTCAGCCTGATCCGATCCTCTTCGTCGGTTTCCTTATATCCCGCACTGGCATAAGTGAAGCCCTTTATGACACGGCCAAGAAAAAGAGGATCCTGCGAGACCGCGAACCTGTGGCTCTGCGTGTTCTGCCAGATGATTTCGAGGGAATCGATGGTCGATTTGAGCGTCACGTTGGCGTCCAGCGTGGCCGGTTCCGATCCCTCGGCGCGCAGTTCCTGCCGTGCGCTGTTCATCAACATCCAGACAATCGAATAGCCCACGAAAAGAACCAGCCCAATCGCTGTCAAAATGGCCAAACCTTTTATAATGCTATCCCGATTCACTTCTGAAACTCGCTTTCAATATGGCTAAGGCGTTTATTTGAAGAGTTATCGGATGTTGCCGCGGTTTGCCCACGATTTCATCCTGAATCGATGTCTGATCGATTTCATTATTGACCGTGAAATTGGAAACCCTGATCATCTGCGGAAATTTCTCCAACACGTCGAGGAATCTGCCCAATTCCTCGTAACTCGCCAGGATCCTCATTTCATAAGGCACCTGAAGATATTCCCTGATCACTTCCGAGGCCGGGTCCCTGGCCTCGATGATATCCATGGGTGACATGGCCACCAGCCTTATTCCAAGATGATCCATGGCCGTAGTCAAAAATTGCAGGAACGGTACCGAGGCTTTCTCCACCAGCGAATCATTGCGGCTTTCAATCAGGTTGTTCTTGATTAGCTGGGTGACGCCCTCGCGCTGCTCGGCCAATATCTGGGCGGCCAGAAGCTGCTTGTTTTTCTCCTCGATCTGGCTTTTTAATTCCGCCAGCCTCTTTGGCTGAGGCACGATGACATTATTGTAATAATAGTAGCAGCCCAGGAGCAGAACCAGGACCAATATCAATACGATTAAATTTTCCTTCATCCTGCCTCCCGACTATGATCTCAGCACGCAGGCAATCTCGAATTTGACGATTTCCTGCTCGTTGTGCTTGACACGTTGTGACGATTGAAACTTGATCTCCGCAAAATCGGAGCTGAAATCGGTATTGGCCTTGAGAATGTCTATAATCGATACCACCAGGTCCAGGTCCTTCAAGTCGCTTTTCACCTTGGATATTCCCTTGATAACGAAGGCATTGATATTGTCGTCATAGGAAAGCTCGGTGATGGCTACATCTCTGGGTAAAATGCCGCCCAGCAGAGCAATCTTCTCCGACCAGGTCATCCGATTCTTGGCGACGTTGGCCAGCGTGAAAATATCCTCGGGCGAAAGGTAGTCGCTCGAGGCCTCGAGCCGATCTATCTTGGCCTCGATGGCCTGAAGCTCGGCCTCCTGGCTCCTGATGAGCTCCTGGATCTTGTATGATTTATACCCCGCATAGCCAATTCCGGCCAGCACCAGGATGAAGAAAAGCGCCAGCGATATTATTTTGCGCTTCTTGCGGCCGCTCTCGAACTGATCCAGGCGGTTCGAGGCCTTGTTCAAGTTTATTTTATAATATTGCGCCCTCATCAATCCTCCCTCAGGGCCAGCCCGCAGGCAACGGCCAGCTTGGTACCGATGGCTTCGTCAAAACCGGGCGGCACGGTGAACATTTCGAAAGGATTGTAAACCTCCACGGTCATCGAAAGGGCCTGGGCCATATGAGAGTTCAGGTTGGGCATCATGGCCGTTCCGCCGCAGAGAAGTATCTTCTCGAATTCGCGCACACCCGTTTCTTTAGTGTAATAGCGAAGCGAGCGCCTGATCTCGTCGACCAATCCGTCGACCGCCATCCTCCTGGCCACCCTGATGCCGGTCGCGGCAGCATCCTCCGCCAGCATGGCGCCCATGCCGCGTTCCTTCTTCTGGCTCTCGGCCTCGGCGTACTCGACTTTGCGCGCGGCCTTGATATCCTCGGTGATCTTATGGCCGCCGATTGGTATATCGCGAGAGAAGAGAATATTTTTGTCGGTGAAGACGGTGAGCGTGGTTGCCCTGGCGCCTATATCGAGAAAGACCAGGCCGGCTTCTCCGGCCGGCTTGCCTTTGGTCAATAGGTATGAATTAACCAGGGCAGTGCAGCCGGCGTCGATTATTCTCGGCTTTAAGCTCACCTCCTGCAGCAGCTTGAGATAGTTGTCGAACGACTTCTTGGTGGTCGCCACAAGCAGGATGTCCATAAACGACGCCTCGCCCCCGCCATCGATTATCTGAAAATCGGTGATGGCCTCGGTGTCGTCCAGAGGAAGATGCTTGCGGGCCTCGAAGGAAAGTGATGATTCAAGTTCCTCGGGGGCCAGGGGTATGGACCTGATCTGCTTGACCGCCACGCTCGGGCCGCTCAACGCGCAGTTGATATTCTTGACCCTCTTGGGGGAAATTTTCATCTGCTTGAAGCAATGCTTCAGGGCCGTGGTCAAGCGAGAATAACTGGCGCCCTCGGGGTCGTACTCCTCGCCCTCGCCGAAAATCTCCACGACGGAGTAGTTTTTCAGCTTGCGACGATTGTCCTCGACATCGACCTCTACCATTTTCACGGAATAAGTGCCGATATCAAGACCCAGTGATGTCCTCGCCATAGTACTCCTTTATCTTACAATTAGAAATGAATTCATATTATTAATCACAACAATCGTGGCCTGGTCGAGTGGATTGCCTGATAAAGGGGCGCTGATAATTCCTGGAGCCGGGGCGCATCCCCACCCGCGAAAAAAGATACAATTTCCTAATTTCCTCTCATCACCCGAGTAATCTGTGCGATCAAACCAAATATCCTGACAGTTTTACCCCCGCCTTCACGCTCTTTAAATCAGAGGTCGAGCGATCATCCCCCGCCGTCATCCTGCGCCACCTGCATATAGATTATCTCCTGGTCCAGGGTGGGCAGGTAATAGGGTGGCGGATAATCTTTCAACCTGACATCATAATGATAATCTTTTTCGTCGAAACCACGCTCGCAATAAGGTTCACCGCAGGGCCATGTGGTATGAACGATGCCACGGTTCCGCTGTGCCAACGAACCGTAGATCTGCAGGGATACCTTGGGATTGCGATTGCTGGGATGGGTATTGGGAGTCACGTGCCAGTAGATATCCTGGACCGAGATGGAGCCGGAAACCGCGGCCATGGCCGCGTTAATATAAACCGTATCCCGCACTTGCCGATGAATCATGATGCATTTTTCCGAAACCAGCCCGAGAACGTCGGAACAGGAATCCATGGTCGGAGGAACCGAATAGGGAAATGGACCGGTGGCGGGTCGCGAACGCTTGTAAACAAGATTATCCGTGATAATCATCGTGTCGGAGGACCCGATGGTCAACTGTCCCTCAAATCCCTGCGTAATGTACGCCCCGGGATGCATCGGAATCCGCTCCGGGAATTCGCCGTCCATAATATCGCCGCGGCCCCGCGAAGAGGAAATCCAGAGTTTGCCAATGACGAAGACGACGCCCGATCTCGGATGGGTCAATACACTCATATCGGAAATCGTGGTTGGCAAGCAGGCGATACTGTCGGCGCCGTTGACATTGCGAATGCCGCATCTGCGCCAACGGATCAGATCTCCGTCGAGAACAATATGTATCAAAGAATCAGTGCCAGCGGTCCCCAGCCACAGTCCGCAATTATCCCGGAGAATTTGAGCCTGGTTCGGAAAATAGATCGGATTCCGATAGCCCCAGCCCTCATCGAATCGCGCATGATTGTTCGGCGGGTCAATATAGTTCATGGTAGTGGTCACGCGCTTCTTGAAAACCGGCCGGTCGGAAAACTGCTCTATCCGGATGGTGTCATTGGAATGCACCTTACCGTCGAGCGTATCGGGAGTCCAGAACCTGATATCGTCGTGCCGGATAGTATCTCGCTCGCGGTGCGACAGATACAGGTAATCGGCATAGGTCTCATAGCCGAATTGGATCGCCGCCTTCCTGGTTTTTTCCTGGCCTTCGTAGTCAGATTTGCCATACCCCAGAATGGTGACGTAGTTTCTCGTGCCGTAATTGATATCCTCTTGATTGCCGGTGATGATTTCCGGGTAAAACCAATCGGTATTACGGCGATTCTCCCTGTCACGATAGAATAGCTGGTATCCGTATTGTCGGTGCCCGGAAAGATGATTTTCGACTCCTATCCGCGTGGCTCCCAGGGCGTTATAAAGCGCCTTGTGGTCCCCAATATTACCGCTGATGCTGTTATGCAGGTTAATCGCGAATGATAAATAAGCCACACCCAGAAGTATCACGATGAAGGAAAATACCACAGCCATCACCAGCATGCTTCCTTGTTCCTGACGGTTATATTTGCTCATCTTGCCTCCTCGATGTCTTCGCAATGGATAATTCGTCACTGTTTCTTATTAAGTTTCGCCACAGCCCGCGAAACCATCAGGGAATCGCCCCGGGGAGACCGCAGCTTCATGTCCACCCTGATAATCGCGAAACCTTCCGTCGTCGGATTCCTCGGCTCGTCCTCATCGATGGCCGTAAAGGTCAATTCCTCTACGGTGATATAAGGATCATCCTGGGGCCCCTGTGCATAATCGAACAATGGAATGAGCCTCAAGTTGAATCGACCCCTATCACCGCTGAGATCGTTCCACCGGAAACTCAGATCCGATGAATTATAATAAAAATTCCTTTCGGCATATCCGCTCCCATCCATATCGAGACCTTTCACAAATAAGAAATCACTCGGTCGGTTCAGGCCGGTCCGCGTGCTTATATATTCGGCGTAGGTAACGGCGTCCGAAAGAACATTAAAGGCGGCTTCGGCCTCGTTATACATGACCATCTTATCGGTCTCCGTGTTCAATAAGCGGATACTGTCGACATAGGTTATGGCCAGGCCGCTGATCGCGATTGAGGAAATGAAAACAGCCACGACGACCTCAATCAGGGTTGTTCCCTTTTCGTCAGAACGGTATTTTTTCAGTCGATTCTTGCTCATCGATCATTTCCTTAAAAATAACTCTGGAATTCCACTTTCTGCGAGCGGCCGCTCTCGCGTTCAGTCCAGACATATTCCACGCTGACATGGCTGTAATTGGGCAGCCCGTTGGCCTGCCGCGAGCGGCTGGGAGTGATAGTGACGGTGCAATCAGCCACCAACGGCTGCTCTTGCCCATCCTCCAGTACGATATATTCCTCGAATCTGCCCGCATACCGCCTGGGGATAGTATCGCAGACGACATGAAAAGACTTGAGGTTTTCCATTCGCGCCACGGCCAATTCGACCGCCTTGGCGCGATGCCTTTCCTCGGTCAGCATCTGCGAGCCCTGAATAAACATCTCATAAAGAGCGACCACCGATATGGTAATAATAAAAACCGCAATCATTAGCTCGACCAGGTTGTAGCCGGCCTCACCGCGCCTGCGTTTAACGGGATTTTCAGTGACCCTCATGCTTTCCTCTACTCCAGGAATAGTTTCGGATTATCGGCCCTCTGCGCCGCCACTGACCGCTCGATCTTGCCCTCGGCAACAAGCGTCAGCAGATGTTGATCCAGCGATTGCATGCCGACCTTGCTGCCGGCCTGAATTATCGACGGGATCTGGTATATCTTGTTTTCGCGAATCAGGTTCCTGACCGCCACCGTCGCAATCATGACCTCCAACGCCACGATACGCCCCTTATCCTTGCGAGGGAGCAAGGTCTGAGCCACGACCGCCTGAAGCGATTCCGAAACCATCGAGCGCACCTGCGATTTCTGCTCGGCCGGGAAGATATCGATGATACGATCGATAGTCTTGACCGCCGATGATGTATGCAGGGTCGCCAGGACCAGGTGCCCTGTCTCGGCAGCCGTCAACGCCAGTGATACTGTCTCCAGGTCGCGCATCTCACCGACCAGGATGACGTCGGGGTCCTCGCGCAGGGCCGCGCGAAGGGCATTGGCGAAAGAATGGGTCGAGGCCCCAAGTTCACGCTGGTTTATCAGGCTGTGTCTGCTCGAATGGAAAAACTCGACTGGATCCTCGATGGTGATGACATGGCATTCCTTGTGCTGGTTAATCCAGTCGACCATGGTCGCCAGCGAAGTGGTCTTGCCCGATCCGGTTGGACCGGTGAGCAATACCAACCCCCTCTCCAGCAGCGAAAGCCGCTTCATGGCGTCCGGCAAACCCAGCTCCTCGAATGAGCGGATATCGGCCGGAATAGTACGATAAGCCCCGCCTACACCGTTTATCTGGCGGTAGACGTTACAGCGGAACCGCGTGTTGTCATCGATCTCCTTGGCAAAATCGACCTCCCAGCGCTCCTCGAAACGCTTGAGCTGCTCGCCATTCATCGAGCTTAAGACCAGATCCCTGACCCCCTGGCGTGTCAGGCCGGGCAGGTCGAGCTTGAGCAGACGCCCGTCGACACGGATCATGGGTAACGAACCCTCGGAGAGGTGAAGGTCCGAGGCGCCCTGTTCCTTGGTGAATTTCAAAAGATCATCGATGGTGAGCCGCTGTTCAACCGCTGTAATGCCGCCAATAGTTTCAAATTCTTCCAATGTCTTATCCAAATTATGGGTTTACGTTAATCCTGGGTTATACCGTAGCCTGTCCAAACGCCGGTCTGAGCATTGAAATTCACATTCTTGCCGGTTACAGGGGCGCGTGTGCCTCTGGCGGTTATGGTCCTGATACCGGTGCCGCCGGCGCTGATCGAGAATTCCCATTTGTTTTGGACTATTTGATCAAGCCTTAAGCCGTCATTCTCCAAAAGCTGGATATTGTTGGGCCAATTACCATATTTCGAATGATAAATTTTGGCCGCCGCCCATATCGCCCCAATGGCCTCCTGGGCCTCGCCGGCCCTGGCGCTGGCAACATATCTGAGATAAATCGGAACAGCTATGGCCGCCAGGATTGCCAAAATGACGACCACCACCAGCACTTCAACGAGTGTGAAACCACGAATCTTGCGTCGCATCATCGACATAAAGCCTCCTTAAAGGGATCTATTTATTTTGACTTATGTTTCGTTTTCAAAAAAAACTACCCGTCTACAACTTGTCGAGGTAATTTGCAGGCTCCCTTATCAATTAAATTATCAAAGGCAATATACCTTTGAACGACTCTGGCGTCAATCGAAAATACCGCCAAAAATCCCGCATTACTTTATGGTTTAACAAAATCCCGAAAAATCGAGTTCCAGAATTTGGAAGCCGCTGATTCTATGAAAACTGCTGCGGACCTTAGATTACGAGGGCAGTAAATAAAGGGGTTACTTGTTGAGTTCCTTTTTGAGCTCCGAAAGCTGGGTTTGAAGCTGGTCCATCTCTTTTCTGAGCCTGGAAAGCTCCGATTTCAAGCCTTCGAGGCTGTTTACCGGCAAGTTCCTGGCGGCCTCGAGAGCCGATGAGAGATTCCCAAAATACCCGACCAAATTCTCTTCCGGGGCTTCGCTCAGGCTAACCCGAAGCACCATCTTTTGATCATCCCGAAAAATCTCCAAATTAACCGCATCGCCCGGCTTACGCGATCGAACCATATAGAAGAGCGAGGTTCTATCCTTGACCGGGTAGGTGTCGAAGCTGACGATTATATCTCCTTTCCGGAGACCAGCGCTATCGGCCGGGGATTCCCGATCAACCTCCGTCACCCAGACGCCTCGGTCGATTCCCAATCTCTCCCTGGTCTCAGGGGGGAACTCCTCGGTGCTCAAACCAAGATATCCCCGGCTGACACGGCCCTTTTCGATAATCTGATCCGCCACGAAGCGCGCCGTCGCAAACGGCATGGCGTAGCTTCTACCGGAGCCTCCGCCCCCTTGCTCCAGGAACCGCAGGGCATTCGGATAGGCCGTCGAAATCAGCGATAGCGAACCGTCAAACCAATTATTACTGGCGCCTTCACGGGCAACCAAAACGCCCACGATGCGCCCATCGATATTAAATATGGCCCCGCCCGATGAGCCCGGACTGGCGCTCAACGACAGCGACAGGAAGCCCTCCTCCGTTCTCTCCTGGAAACTTCCAAAATTCACTGTCGATGGCCTGTCATAGGAATTGCCGACGAGGGTGATCCAATCGCCGCATTCAAGCGGCCCGGACGCCGGCCAGGCGGGTATGGAAAATTGCTGTCCCTGAATTTTCAGGACGGCAAGTCCTGTAAAATTATCCACGCCCACTTTGAGGGCCGGATATGACCTGCCGTCCTTGAAGGTTACATTGAAACCCGTCGCCTCGAATATTTGCGATGACGTTATAACATGGCCGGAGTCGTCATATACGATGCCGGTGGCGACCAGATTCCTCCAGCCCCCGTCGCATCGTACCGTTACAAGGTATGGCTCGGTGCCCTTGACAAGAGCGTTCAACTCCAGATCGAGCGATTTTAATATCCCGGCCCCGGCGTGTCCGGAAAGGCCAATCGCGGCCCCCACAATCAAGGGTATTAATTTCGCACCCCGTATCATCATGCGCCGCCCTAAAACTTATGGTCGACAGTCTCTTTAACCTTCTGATAGTCCGGCAGGACATACTCCTCGATTCTCAGGGTCGAATCGTTCCGAAGAGTGGATTTGCTGTCAACGGCCTGCTGAGGAATCGCCCCCTCGGGGACCGGAAAGGAACTGACCTTGGTTTCGGGATGGGCCCAAAAATCGGGCGCTGTCTGCGACTGCCTCATCAGCGAATCCTGGACTCCGGAGTAAGTCGATGTCACATTTGTCGATGGTGGACCGACCAGGAAGAAAACGGCCGCCGACGTCACCATGAAGGCCGCGCCGGCAATTGTAAATCTGTAGCGAAATGCTCCTAAAACCTCCTTGGTTTCCTGCTGGGAATTGATCGCTTTGACAACCCTCTCGACGAATCCATCCGTGAGTGTCAGCGAAGGCAAGTCCCGCGCCGCCGTCACAATGGCCTCGTACTCCCCAAGCCGCCGTTTACAGGAGTGGCAATGCTCGAGATGCTCCTCGACAGCCTGTCTTATGCCCGGCGAAAGGTCGTTATCAATAAAGGCTGATAGTCTGCGGGATACCCCTCGACAGTTCATAATAAATCTCCTTGTACGGTTTAAGTTTATCTCTCAACATCGCTCTTGCCCTGTTTATCCTCGATTTCACGGTCCCCACGGGGACTCGCAGAATCTCGGCAATCTGCTGATATGGCAGCCGCTGTATATCGCACAGAATAAATGCCGTCCTGTAATCTTCAGGAAGGGCATCGATGGCCTTTTGCAATATAGGCGCCAACCCCTCCCCGATGCCGCCCGTTCTGCCGGCTATCTCGACATCCGATTCTTCCTTCAGAAAATCGAGGCTTAAGAATCGTCGCAATTTCCTTTTGCGAAGCTCGGAGCGGGCCAGATTCAAGGCAATCGTGTAAATCCAGGTGGAAACGGCATATTCCGGCGTATAGCTGTGCTTCTGATTGAAAATCCTCAGGAATGTCTCCTGGATAAGCTCCTCGGCCGTCTCCTGGTCGGTCACAATGCGCCCCACGAAATTCAGAAGCCGGTCCTGGTAACGGGCCACCAGCTCGGCGAATGACTTCTCGTCACCGCTTTGAATAAGCTCCATCAACTCCTTGTCGGAAATCCTGGAGCGTCCTTTTTCATTTGTTCCGTTAGACACACGTCTCCCTTTTATAAAAGAATGTTCTTAAATAATTATACACAATTTTGAACAGGGAGTTCCTGAAAAAAGGAAATACAGGCAGATAAAAATCTATCGTCGAGGGCCTTTAGCGATAGATATCTTGGGGATAGCCCTTATAATTGGTACTGGTTTTTACAGTACCCGTGGCGTTCTTCTTGAGCGCCTCCTCGAATTTCTTGAACCTCTTAATATGCCTGTCGACTTTTTCGTTAATCTTGGCCACCGTCCAGGAGAGGACTACGACCGATGCCCCTAATAAAATGAATGTCAAATCGCCCATTTTTTCCCCTTTCAATGTTTATATCGGAATGGGCGGACAACACTTTAAGATTATCTATAAATAGTCGTGGCCAACAGCCAGGAGATCAAAGAGGTCAGGATTATCGGCAGAATCAGCAGCGAAAGGGTCCTGGCCAGCGAGGCCTTGAAATAGTCATTTGTCAGGACCAGGCAGAGATGCACCGGCGAGGCCATCACCCCCATGAACCCCCCGGCGAACGCCAGTAGCATCCCGGCTTTGTATGTCAAGTCCCCGGCCCCCAGGAGCGGCAGGACCACCGGAAAGCCGACTCCAATATAGGCCGACGTAATCCCCGTTAAAAAGCCAACCACGAATGGCACCGTAAAAACAACCATCACGGATGGTATGTGATAATAAAGCAGTTCGTTGTAGAAAATCGCCGCCGCGCCGGTGTTTTCGATGGCATACATCAGGGTCATAACCCCAAAAATCAGAAGCATGATGCTGGGTGAAAAGCCGTTTTTCAGGCCCTTTATCACGTCCGGCCTGGAGACCCGTCGAATCAATATCACAGTCAGATTCACCAGCATGACCGATATTATCAGGTCGACCCGGAAGACCAGCCCCAGAAGCACGATGGTGGCTATCGGCCAGAGTGACCCGAGAAGGGCCCCAAAATCGAGGCCGCCTGCCTTGCGATGCGACGAGCCCACCTTCTTGAGTATCAAGCCGGAAAGAATGCAGGCGACCGAGATCGGGAAATTAATAATGGCAACGTCCCATACTGAAACTTTGAGCACCGCCGCGGCCAATATGATGCTTGGATAGAGCGGCCAGGTGGTCTCCCAGACGTGCCGCCACCAGTAATTGAGAGCTGTGAATTGCTCCGGTGTGATATCCGAATTGGCGCCCAGTTCCTTGACCAGGGGGGCCGAAACCATCGCTCCACCCGGCATCGGCAGCAGCCCTATTATCGATGGCGCCACTCGGGCAACCCATTTGGGCGGAAGAAACGTCTGTAGCGAGGCCACCATTTTCTTGACATACCCGGCCGATTCATAGATGTGAGCGAACGTCAAAATCAGCGCCACGGTAATCACAAGCCGCCAGCTTTTGAGATTGATCAGGGAATCGTAAAGCATCTGCCAGAACCGCTCCGAGAATTGGAAATGATAGACCCCCAGGAATATGGCTCCGACCAGAAGCGCCACGCCTATGGGTAATTTGAATCGAACCAAGACTACTATAATCGCGAAAAGCAGAAGCAAGGCCAGCATGTTGGCGGGTAAGGTATAATTTTAGGGGGTGATGTCAATTGAAAATGCGAAGTGGAATTTGGATCGACAGATTGAAGTACACCCGATTTATATTGACAAATATTGTCAACTTTGTATGATTACGTGCTTATAATAAACGGAGGAATACTGGCCACATACAAATCTACCGACATACAGCTTTCGGCGCTTGAAAACGCAATGCGGCAGTTCGACGAGGCCGCCGCCAGGATGAATATCGATCGGGCCATGCTCGATATCCTCAAGCAGCCCCGGCGGGCGGTCATTGTCAGGCTGCCAATACTCATGGACAACGGCAAGTTCAAAGTCTTCACCGGCTATCGCGTCCAGCATTCGATCACCCGCGGCCCGGCCAAAGGCGGCATCAGGTATCATCCCAACGTCACGCTCGACGAAGTCTCGGCGCTGGCGGCCTGGATGACATGGAAATGCGCCATCGTCAATATCCCGTTTGGCGGCGCCAAGGGGGGAATCGCCTGCGACCCGACCACAATGTCCAAGAACGAGCTCGAACGCCTGACCCGTCGCTATACCGCCGACCTGATCGATGTCATCGGCCCGGATATCGACGTGCCTGCTCCCGATGTCAACACCGATGCCCAGACCATGGCCTGGATAATGGATACATACTCGATGCATGCCCGCCACACAGTTACCTCCATCGTTACCGGAAAACCGATCGAGGTTGGCGGCTCGAGAGGTCGACGAGAGGCCACCGGCCGCGGCGTTCTCATCGCCATTCGCGAGGCCTGCAAATTCAAGAAAATCAGCCTCAAGGGCGCCCGCTGCGTGGTCCAGGGGTTCGGCAATGTCGGCTCTGTCACCGCCGACCTGCTTCATAATGACGGCGCAAGAATAGTCGCGGTTGGCGACGTTTACGGGGGGCTGCATAACCCCGATGGCATCAACATCCCCGAATTGATTGAATACGTAAAAATGAGCAAGAAGGTAGTCGGATACCCGGGCGCCAGGCCGTTTGACAGCGACGAAATTCTTAAGATGGATTGCGAGGTCTTGGTGCCCGCGGCCCTGGAAAATGTCATTACGGAGAAAAACGCCAAAGATATCAAGGCCGCCATAATCGCCGAGGGCGCCAACGGACCCACCACCCCCGACGCCGATCGGATATTGGAATCCCGGGGCGTTTTCGTGATTCCCGATATTCTCTGCAACTCCGGCGGGGTAACGGTGAGTTACTTCGAATGGGTGCAGGATCGGATGGGATATTTCTGGACCGAGGAGGAGGTCAACAGCCGTCTCGAGTCGATCATGGTCAAGGCTTTCGAGGACGTTCTTCAGATGTCGCTGGCCAATTCCTGCAACATGCGAATCGCGGCTTTCATGTTGGCCATCAGGCGCGTGCTCGATGTCATGATGTTAAGAGGGGTTTACGCTTAAGGCTTATGGAGGGATTCTTAAATGATCTGATAGAAAGGGCGATCTATTTCTTACCCCCGTTTCTCCTGTCCATTTCCTTCCACGAAAGCGCCCACGCATATGTTGCCTACCGGTTCGGTGATCCCACGGCTCGAGATCTGGGACGCGTCACACTAAATCCGCTGCCGCATATCAATATTCCCGGCCTCATTGCAATAATGCTGTCACCGTTCGGATGGGCCAAGCCGGTGCCGGTTAATCCCTATAACCTGAGAAATCCAATCAGGGATAACCTCTGGATTTCCCTGGCCGGCCCGGCCTCGAATTTGATCCTGGCCGCCATCTTTGGTGCAATCTTTCAACTGACACATTCCCTCTTCCCGCCGTCGGCTGGCGGGCTGTATGCGGTGACGTTTATCCAAAACTGCGTGGTCTTGAACCTCATGCTGATGACATTCAACCTGATCCCTATCCCACCTCTTGACGGCTTCCATATCCTCGAGGGATTGGTTTCGACAGAAACGTATATCAAGCTTCAGGGCTTATATAAATTTGGACCGCTCCTGCTGCTGGCTTTGGTATTGCTCGGCGGCAATATTCTGGGGGCGATAATCTCTCCCGTAATCAGGATAATCGGCGGGTTTCTGCTTGGCGGGCGCGTTGGCTGACAAATATCGCTTGCTGTTCCTGGCGGCGGCGACCGCACTCATTTCATCGTGCGGAATATTCATTGTCGACAAATCCAACAACTTAAATCCCATCCTGGTCTTCGGCGACGGCGCGTCTTTTCTCGACAATGCCTCCACCCTGGCCATAAGGGGGCGGATAGAATTCAAAGAAGGGCGGGCCATAACGCAATCAGGATCATTTCAACTTTTCCTCAACGGCCCTGATTCGGCGTCGTTCCTCATCGAGGGACCGTTTGGCGCTGATGCTTTCAAGATGGTGATTTTGGGGGACGCGGCGAATATCCTGACCAATGAGGGCTGGACGCATCTTACCCGCGGCCAGAGCATTGGGGTCGCCGAGTACGGTATCAGCAACATCTCCCCCTTCCTGATCGGCCCGGTTATATTTCCTCAATATTACCCCGTTGATGTGGCCGGCGATGATGACGGCCGCAAAGTCCAACTGCGAATCAATGGAACCGGATTTTCCAGCCGGATCATGAATTACGGCGGGTATTTCAATCTCATCGAACCCCGAACCGGGCTTATATCCGAATATACTAATCGTAAAAATCTCGATTCCGGCTTCTACCCCGCGCGCGTAGAGATTCTCAATCCCCAATCGGGTAATTGGAGAATTATCCTTGAAATCACTCGCTTAAAAATAAACGCCGAGATTCCCCCGGCCGTTTGGGCACCCGATTGACCGAACTCCCGGAGCATCATCTAAGGACTTTCCCAGAAAATGCGGCTTCATTTTATAGAACTTTGGTTTCGACAAAGGGTTAACTATCTTGGGAAGTGGAAATGGTCATTTTTCAAGAATCGGGGAATCTTCTGGGCTTTTCCCCATGAAAAAGTTCCGCAGGGTCGTAGTCCCGACCGGAGTTGTCGGGGCGTGACCCTGCGGTGTGAGAGAGCAAGTGCGTGTCGGGTCACGGCCATTTGGCCTACGACCCGACACAACCCAGAGCGGGTCCGACTGGGCGAGGACGGCTTAGTGAATACAGCTATAGACATTTGTACAAGAATTCCGGGGAAACTCCTCAGCATCATCTTTCTTGACAATGTCGTCATAAGTGGTATTTTACAACTATGGTAGACGGGCGATTACACCGATAAATCGCAGGCAGGATTATGTCCGTGGTTAGACGCAATTCATCATTCGCCCCTTTCTCACAGCTCCAAATATCGACAATAATCATATTGACCATCTTGGGCGCTCTCTTGCCCGTTTTGGGGATCGCGGCTGAATCCGACAAAGGCCATTGGGCTAAATATGAGGCCGAGCGATTTCTGCGCCGCGACAATGATGATCCCCCGATGCTCTTGCAGGCCGGCGGCCCTGACGCCTTCGGATATTTCTATATCGATTCCCGCGATAACGCCCTCAATCGCCCGAATTTCAGCTGGCGAAACATCACCGGAATCGGCACGAATATTTACCTCGAGGAGGATGACCAGCTCCGCGGCCCTTTTGATATCGGATTCGGCTTCAATTACTACGGCCAGGAATACACCCAGCTTTTCGTCTGTTCCAACGGGTGGATCGGATTTGGCGCATCGCCGCCGGAATTCCTCAATCGGCCCATCCCGACCGCCGACGAGCCCAACAATATCCTGGCGGTCTATTGGGACGATCTTGTGCCCGAAAATGGCATCGCCTATTTCTATTCGCACAACGACTCCTGTATCGTTGCCTGGCATGGTTTTGGGCATTACTCCGCCGAGGGTGTGTACACTTTCGAGGTTGTATTAACCTCCGATGGAAATATCCGCTTTCAGTATCTTAGCCTCAGCGGCACGCTTGATTCCCATACCATCGGTATCGAGAATGCCTCCGGAACAACCGGACTGCTATACACCTACAATGTTTTCGGGAATGAATCCAACAGGGCGATATATTTCGGATTGCGGCCGCCGCGCTACGTCGCGCATGATGTTTTGCCGATTTCCTTTGAGTCCCCGGCGGCTGGCGGCGCAGTCGGTGACTCCGTCGGGCCAAGCGTTCGCTTTTTCAACAACGGGACCTTCCTGGAAAGCTTCAATGCCCGAGTGACTATTCAGCATAACGGCGAGGTGTATAATCAATCGACCACTATCGGTAATTTAGGAGTAGATTCGTTCGCGACCGTCAACTTCCCCTGGTATCAACCATCCGAGGCCGGCAGTTACCAGATCCGGGCCGTTTCCGAACTTATCGGCGACCAACGGAGGATCAACGATTCGATTCGCATGACATACGTGGCGTTTTCCAACATCTACACAAACAACTTCGAAACCGACAGCGCCACTTTTATCGGCAACAACGACTGGGAATGGGGCGACCCGACAAATGGTCCGCTCAATGCTCATTCCGGAGTGAACCTCTGGGCCACCGATTTAGACAGCAATTACACCGTGGGGCCGCTGCTTTCCTCTTTGATCGCCGACACTCTGCTGCTCGATACCGGCTCGGTTATGACCTTCTGGCACTGGTACGAAATCGAGGCATTGTTCGACGGCGGCAATGTCAAGATATCGACCGATGATGGTACCAACTGGAGCCTCCTCACACCTATCGATGGGTATGATGGCATCATTTCGGATATCTTCTTCAACCCGCTTGCCAACGAGCCGGCCTTTTTCGGCGCATCCGGCATGTGGCTTTTGGAAACATACGATCTGACAGCTTATGGCGGACAAGTGGCGCTCATAAAATTCGATTTCGGTTCCGATATTTCGGCCGATGCCCCGGGATGGTATGTCGATGATTTGACAGTCCTCGGGGCCAGGCCAGCGTCTCCGGGGTGGGCCGGCGGAATTGTCCGCGACTTGGTGACATCCAACCCGCTTGCGGGGGCGGTTGTGCGCACCTCTCGGCGCGCCGATACCTGCGGCACCGATGGCCGCTATGTTCTGGAGCTTCTGCCCGGTTTGAGCTCATTGGCCGCGAGCGCCGACTACCATAATCTCTTGACCGCCGATTCGATTGATATCGTCGTTGGCGAAACCACCTATTTCGATTTTTATCTGCCGGCGCCGGTTATTCAGGTCGATACGGCGCCGATTGACACCACTGTCCTCGAGGGCCGCATAGTGACATTGACCAGGCGAATCAATAATATCGGCAACGGCCCGCTCACGTTCGAGTTGCGGGTGGATTACCTTCCGCGCTTATTATCAACCATACCCGGCTCGACCGAAAAATCGGTCAGGGAAATTCAACCCAATGAAATATTGGAGCCGCTTGATTTCGGTGATGAGGTTTTCGTATTCGATCCGCAAACCCCCACCGGTGATATCGGTTGTGTGGGAGTTGAATTCGATGGCCGGAATTTCTGGGTGACCGGCCGGCATAATATCGATGATGTCCACAAGCTGCATAAATTCGACCGCGCCGGCAACCTTGCGGCCTCTTACAATCAAAATACAGTATCCATCTGGGGATGGCGCGATCTGGCCTGGGATGGTGAGTATCTCTACGCTTCGGATGAAAACGAGCTGGCCAAAATCGATCCATCGACCGGGCAGAAGTTCGATACGCTTCCAATGCCGGCAATCATTCCTCCTCCGATCCGGGCTTTGGCCTATGACCATATTTCGGATCACTTTTGGGGGGCCAACTTCTCGTCCGATATTGTCGAATTCAGCAGAAACGGCGCCGTTGTCAATTCCTATCCCAATGACCGCCATGCGTATGGCCTCGCCTGGGATAATATCTCCCCCGAGGGTCCCTGGCTTTGGGTCTTCTCGCAGGATAGCTTGCCAATGACACAGGTATCGCAATTTGATCCCCGCGTGGGAGCCTATACAGGCGTCGGTTTCCAGGCGATCGACCACAATGGAGGCGAGCCCGACCTGGCCGGAGGCGCCTGCTTCACCGCCGAATGGGATTCCACCAGGGGCGTGTTATTCTGCATGGTTATGGGGCGGACCAACCTCTCGGATTCTCATGACAGGGTCCAGGGATATGAAATCGCGCCATATTCGCGCTGGCTTTCGCTGACGCCACACTCGGGAGCTATAGCGCCAGCCGGAGGAGTTGATCTTAATATCACAATCGATTTCACCGATTCGACATTCCGTCCCGATGATATCTATGGCGCGCTTCTTACCATTGTCAACAACGGGGACATACAGCCGGCAATCTCGCTCACAGTCGGCGTCAGGTCCGGCATAGATAACGATGGCATCAACCCCTTGCCGGCGGAACTGGCATTGCACCAGAATTACCCGAATCCGTTCAATTCCGGGACCCTCATATCATTCGACCTGCCTCAGGCGTCCGAGATAAGGCTCGATATTTTCGATATCCAGGGGCGCAAGGTCGGAGCATTAACAAAAGGCATGCTTCCGGCAGGCCGACACAGCGTTATTTGGAATGCCGCGGGATTTTCATCCGGCTTATACTTCTACAGGCTGGCCGCTGGAAATATGTCGAAAACCGGGCTGATGACCCTTCTCAAATAACCTCCCTTTTATTTCTCCACATTATGTAAACCTTTCGCTTGGCTTGCCGAAATAGTTATTGTATGCTTGTTGCCATGACCGAAAGTCTCGGGCGATACCTGGACCACCTGGGCCTGGAGCGCGGCCTCTCGAGCCACAGCCTCGATTCGTATCGCAACGATATCGAGAAATTCCGGCGCTATCTCGAAAAGCTGGGCCTGGATCCGGAGACTCTCAAGCAGGCGGAGTTAACGGGATTTCTCGACCACTTGCGGAAATCCGGCCTGGCGCCAAGTTCAATCGCCCGTAATCTCAGCTCCATTAAAGGATATTATCGTTTCCTGAAACGAAACGGCGAAACCGAACGCAATCCCGCCGAGTCGATTACCGGACCGCGCATTTTTCGATCCCACCCCGGTGCGATGAGCGTCGATGAGGTCTTCCGTCTTCTCGACACCGCCAGATCGGCCTGCCGGAAAGACAAAAGCAAGAAGAAACTTTCGGCCAGGGACTGGGCCCTGCTGGAATTCATGTATGGCACCGGCGCCCGTGTCTCCGAGGCGGCCGACACCAGGCGCGACGATCTCTACCGCGAAATGGGCCTGGTGCGCCTCTTCGGCAAAGGGAAAAAGGAACGCGTCGTTCCCATGGGCCGAACCGCCTGGGATGCTATCGGGGAATATCTCGAGATTTGCCGGCCGGGCGTCTCCGGATCGAAAAGCGGCGACTTTCTATTCCTGAACAACCGCGGCGGCAAACTCTCCCGCATGGGGATCTGGAAAATTCTCAATAAGTACGTCAGGGCCTCTGGTATCACGCGGAAAGTCTCGCCGCATACGCTGCGGCACAGTTTCGCGACACATCTTCTGGACGGTGGCGCCGACCTCATCGCCGTGCAGGAGCTATTGGGCCACTCCGATATCACCACCACGGAAATCTATACCCATACCGACAAGGATTTCCTTATCACCGAGCATCGCGAATATCACCCGAGGGAAAATTGGTAATCTTGCTGGAAAAAGAGCGGGCCCGGAAATCCACGTCGAAGGTGACCAAGTTCCACTGTGGATTGTGCCAGCGGGGCACGTCCATAGAGGGCCTTATTAAGCATTCACTCTCGGCTTACGATGTTGTCATTCATCATTTCGACACTATCAGCGAGCTCTACGAGCATAACCATCGCTCATATATCGACCTGGTGGTATTCGGCTCCGAGACCGACCCGCACTGGATCACGCCGCTGGTCAAGGAAATCAAAGCCCACACCATACTGCAATTTATTCCAATTATCCTTTTCACCCCCACCGCCGAGAAGAAGTTCAAGGTCGAATCGTATAAATTAGGCGTCGAGGAGTTCATCGGCACCGAGTGGGACCACGATGTGGAGGCCGCCAAGATCGAGATGCTGATCTTTCGCTCGCGACGAGACCTCAGTGTCAACCCCTCGAGCAAGCTGCCCGGCCCTAACGCTATCGAATACGAGATTGACAAGCGCCTGCGCCTGGGCGAGAAATTCGCAGTCTGCTACGCCGACCTCGATAATTTCAAAGCCTATAACGATTACTATGGGTATGTCTATGGCGACAAGATGATAAAGATAACCTCACTTATCATTCGTAACGTGGTCCAGGATCTGACCCCGCTGGGATTTGTCGGGCATATTGGCGGCGACGATTTCCTGTTCATCGTCCCGGCCGACATGGTCGACCCGGTCTGCAAGAACGTCATTGCCACGTTCGATCGCATGGTCCCCTATCGATACGAGGAAAAGGACCGCGAACGGGGCTGGATCGAGGTCGCTAACCGCCGCGGTGTCACCGAACGCTTTCCGATTGTCACGATTTCGATCGCCGTCTTAGTCAACCAGAAGAAGATGTTCAAGCATCCCGGCGAGATGAGCCACATGATGGCCGACCTCAAGAAATATACCAAGACTCTTCCCGGCTCCAACTACATGATCGAGCGCCGCAGAAAATATTAGCCTGGTTGGTGCGCACGGCGCACCCTTTGCGGGTCTGAAAGACCCGCCTATTCGGCTACTCGCTACTCGCCATCGCCGACACGCTTCGAGAGTAGTAATCGGTGAGAATCTCGTTCTTGTGGACTGGCAGGAATTGCAATTTCACCCGCGTTTCGATATTCAGGGTGTACTCTTGATTGTTACCAAGCTGGCTGATACCGCTGCTTTGGATCGTTACGGTCGAATCGGAGAGATTGACCTCACCCCAGGAGGCCTCGAACGATGCGCCGTTGATATAGTACTTTCGTCCGATACCACCTTGGACCACACGCCCGTGGCATTGGATATGCCATGTGGCGGCCTCGACACCGGCCCGCGCGGCGGCCGAGGCCATCTGATACGGATCGCGCGAGGCGGCCGCGGCCTCTACCCTGTCGTGGCTGGTCATGGTAAACAGCGATATGAACACGGCCGCTATCAGCGCGGCCACCGAGAGCATCAAAACCGGGATTTCATTACCTCTGGAAGAATTCATTCAAAGCCTTGCAAAGCCTGAGCGTTGTCGAAACTTGCATTCCTTTGCAATTAAGAGGTTACTCCGCTTGCATCTTTGTGAGGGTTAACCCTGCTAATACAAACAAAATACTCATGTTCCGACATACCTAAAAGGCAATTTTGATGCCGGAAATTGAAGTTTGGGCGGCCCCTTGCATTTGGGCGGCAGACGTCTCCCTTTGGAGCCGCATGGCCCGGTCTGCCCCTACCATGACAGCGTTACATCCGCCTGCCTTTGGTGGCGTCAGGTCCTCAGACCTGACGCATTTGCCCCCATTTGGTCGCGGCAGGTCTCCGCACCTGCCGCATACCCCCCCAGGCAAAACCTATTAATATACCACCCCTCACTGACACTTACTGTCAGTGCTTACAAAAATATTTTCACCCGCCCAAAAATATTCTTGCCTCAAAATGGACAATTTTGCTTGACAATAATAGAACTATGGGTTAAGATTAATATGCACCTGAAATTCCTTTACAAATGGGGGTATATTAATTGGCAATCATGGTCTTTACGTATTTGGGGCATTGACAAGCGCCAAAGGAAATGGCCAAGGGGCCCATTTGGGCCGCCCATGAAATTTAGGAAATGTTAGAAGGAAGGAGTAAGTTGTGAAAAATCTGCTATTAACAGGTATGCTGTGCACGGCGATTCTGCTGATCTCCGGTTGTGGTGCAATGTTTCAAGGTTCTAATCAGACTGTCAATATTCAGTCTGCCCCGT
>MEWP01000143.1 GCA_001775395.1 candidate division Zixibacteria bacterium RBG_16_53_22
ACAGCTACCTCGCCGGGGATGCGGTAGATGAAGATCCGATGGCGCAACTGCTGGGCCATTCCATCACCTACCGCATCGCCGTGGGACCGCAGGCAGGGCGCAAGGTGTTCACACTACAAACGCTGCCAGCCTGTGATCCGGAGGATCAATTCGGCGACACCGCCGGCAAGGTGGCCGGGTTCAGTCTGCATGCCGGCGTGGCGGCGAGGGCCCAGGAACGCAAGAAGCTGGAACGGCTGTGCCGGTACATCAGCCGCCCGGCGGTGTCGGAAAAGCGCCTGTCGCTCACGCCCAACGGCAACGTGCGTTACCAGTTGAAGACCCCGTACCGGGACGGGACGACGCATGTGATTTTCGAGCCGCTGGATTTCATTGCTCGGCTTGCCGCCCTGGTCCCAAAGCCCAGGGTCAATCTGACCCGTTTCCATGGTGTGTTCGCGCCGAACAGCAAGCACCGTGCATTGGTCACCCCGGCGAAGCGGGGCAGGGGCAACAAACCCAAGGCGGTAGATGCAGATGAGCCACAAAGTCCCGCCGAACGCCGCGCGGCAATGACCTGGGCACGGCGCTTGAAACGCATCTTCAACATCGACATCGAGACGTGTAGTGCCTGCGGCGGCGCAGTGAAAGTCATTGCCTGTATTGAAGATCCGGCGGTTATTCAGAAGATACTCACCCATCTCAGCGAGAAAGGCCCCCCGCAGGCAACGGGACTGTTGCCTTCAGTGCGGGCGCCGCCTACCGGTCTATTCGGCTGAGGCCACCACCCCCTCGTTCAACCCAGGATGCTGTCACCCGCAAGGCAGCAGGGTATCGGCTGGCCGGCTGGCCGGGATGGGCCGGAAAGTGGCGGTAGCGAGGAAGGATTTTTCGATGACGAGGACTGAATGGGGCAGAATTTCGGGGTAGTGAAGGCCCACCAGTCCCGACTCCACCCGTGAATAACCGGTTGACCGGTCTGGAAAAGGGCGTTTATCCTTCCTATACTCGTTGGTCATGGTGTGGCCTCCAGACTCGGTGTCCATGCTTTCATTCATTTCCTGACATTCGGGTTATCGATTTCGAGAATCAAACTACAAAACTGCTCTGTTGATGAGCGACTAGCTCGCTCGGGTCGTTTGCCAGTCTAAAAAATATACCTGTCACTTTTATCAATTGCCTTCTCAGAATAGTCGCCACTGGTTTAATACCTAATTTAATTTGCATTCCGTTTCAATCATTCTTGTAATTGTTTCTTTATCTCGATAGCGCGTGATATAGCTACGTACATTTTTGTACTCGAGGCCATCTGATATGGCCTTTTTTGCTTGCGGAGAGCAGTTATTAACAAGCGCTGCCATCGCCATCACTAGATCTTGATCGCTACCGTTTCTAAGGAATTCACTAAAGATATGGATATCCCTATCGTCTCGAAAGGAGGACAACACTGCCAAAGCCGCGCGCCGCGTTGACATGTTGTCGGAATTAACCTCTCGTAATGCGTCACTGCGAATGACCCTTACATCGATCTTTAGATCACGCCTCAGAACATATGGCACCAAAAAATTCAGAGCTTCGAGCCGTGAATAGGCATTGCGCAAAATCACTGGTTCATGTTTATTGCTCTGATAATATGAATTTATCAATATTGCTAAGTACTTTGCTATTTCATCTCGTACATTGCTCTCTGCAAAGTACGCATCATTGATTGCACTAACAAAACATCTGTGGTCTTCCTTCTCCACATGTTCACTGATTTGATCAAATAAGGCTCGGCCGACGGATTTGCAGCTTGCTGCCCTTGAGGAACCATACGTATATTCCGAGTCTACGGTTTGCACTTCCTTAACATCCTCATGTATAAATTCGATATCTATCGTGTAGTATGTAATTAGCGCGACAACAACCAAGCTCGCGATCCAAACCAGCCACTTAATTCTCTTTTGCATCATTCTCTATACCGCATGCTGTATGCGCCCTCCTCAGCCGGCAGATCACTAGAAATATGCCACACATCTTGGCTGTGTGGCGTGGTCACTATCGCCGCATTGGCATGCATAGATCTATTGAAATCTTGAAACCGAACCAGTAGACATCTTTAGTGTCCGAACCACTCACATGTTTAACGAATTCCTCTCGGTATTTTTCTACCGGTATTAACTCTGTGGTTGGCTCCTTACTACAGCAGCTCATCGGCGGACAATGATCCGTTACGCATTCGTATTTTTCTGTGCGTTTGTATCTGTCATATAAATCCCATTCGTAAACATGCTTATACACTTTGTACACTTTGACAATAAAATCAATTGATGGGCAGACCGGAAAAGGAGATGGTCGACCTGGTTCTGGTCCTTGCGGTGATGTACCAACACCGTCCGGTGTCATTGTTGTTTTCAAGCCGTTAAAATAATCATTCTCTTTCTTATTCTTCGTAATCTGACCTGCTGGCTCCCAGGGCCCAATGTAATAAGCCTTGCACGACGGGCTCAGGCCGGTCTCATCAAAATACGAGACAGGATTAGAACGTGAATACCTATAAACATTTAGGTCGGCAATTAAACCAGCCGGATCACTGGTGAGATAACGTGAACTTGATGGGTCATAGTACCGATGACGGTTGTAATGCAGCCCTGTCTCGCTATCGAAGTACTGTCCCGGGAATCGCAGGTTGTTGGTAATAGTGGGGGTCGCATCGACAGTGGTGTTGCCAAAGGCATCAGCTTTCGCGCTCCAGGCCACCATTCCGCCCTGGGTCATGAGTTTCTGTGGGGTACCGAGGTGGTCGTTCTGGTAGTAATAAATGTTCGTCCCTTCCTTGAGGTAGACCGGGTCAGTGCCCCAGATGCTGTTAGGTCGGTACCCGTAACTCCTGTTGACCGCGCCACTGCTGCTGGCCTCGGCGACAAGACCCTCATCTGAATAGAAGAACCAGGTCTTGATGCTGTTGGTGCCAATCGTTTCCTTGCTAAGGCGTCTTCCGAACGGGTCGTAGGTGTAGGTGGCAATTAAGTTGTTATTCTGGTCCAGCACCTCAATCAGCCGGTCACGAGTATCGTAGACATAGGTCCTGGTCTGGGTCGGATTGTTGGCGTCAATTTTCTTTGTGGTGTTGCCGTTGGCATCAAACTCGAAGCTGATACCGACTATGCCCTGGAGTTGGTTGTTGTCGTTGTAGCTCCAAGTGCCGCTAGTCTTGGTGTCGGTCAGACGGTTGCCGGCGGGGTCGTAGGTGTAGCCTTCCGTCGGGAAGGGACTTGGGTTGCTGGCACTTGTAAGCTGATAGAGATCGTCGTAGGTATAGCTGTAGTTGCCATGCTCGGTGTTCTTGGTCTTAATATTTCCGGCGTTGTCGTATCCGTACTGATATTTGAGAACATCGCTTTGGCCTGGGTCCTTGACTTGGATCTGGGTAAGCCGCAGCAGGGCATCATAACTTTGACTCCGGATACTTCCGCCCGGAAGGGTTATCTGGCTCGGCGCAGTCCACTTGTAGTTGTTGACCGTTAAGTTGCCAGTAGGTAACTGGATCGTGGCGAGCTGGTTGTTGGGGTCGTAGGTGTAATCCACCGTGACACCATCCGGGCCAGTGAAAGACTTCTTCTGGCCGTTGGCGTAGTAATCGTAGCTGTAACTTAGGGTAAAGCTACCGTAGTTGATGGATTCTCCACTCTTTCTCAGGCCACGCGGGTCGTAAGTGGTGATGCCAATGGAGACGAGGCCGCTGGAGGACGTCGTGTCACTGTAGCCATTGGGGCGATTGAGGTCGTTGAAGCTGTAGCTCGTGGATCTCACCACATTGTTATTGGTCAGGTCGGTCGCTGAGTGGTAGTAACTTTCCGCGATCATCCGACCTGCGTCATCGTAAGTAAACTTCTTCACTTGTCCCTTGGGGTCAGTGCGTGTGTCGAGTTCGCCGGTCGCTGTGTAGGAATATGTAAGGGCCTGCCCCATGGGGCGAACTTCAGTCAGTTTTCGGTTTACCCGGTCGTAGGTGAAACGGTGGGCATGGTTCTTAGTATCATTAAGTACGATGAGGTTATCGCGGTTGTCGTAAGCGGCCTCAGTAACACCGTTCACGGCATCGGTAATGATCTTAGGGCGCCCCAAGGCATCGAAGGTGTAACGGGTAGTCTTGTTTGTCTTGTCAGTGGTCGAGAGCAGATAGCCCTTCGCGTCGTATGCGGTCTTGCTACTTAGCTTCGTAGTGGCATCGAGAACGTCTATGGTTTCGACAACGCGATTTCGATTGTCGTACTTGAACTCCTGGCTGAAGGTCGGATAAATAATCTTCGAAATGAGATTGTTGAGCCCCGAAGCTTCATCACCATAGACGAAACTCGTGACATTACCATTACCGTCAACTTGCCGACTGACTCTACCATCGAGGTCGTACTCCACGGTCTGGATGACCTTGTTCTCGGCATCAGTGACCTTTGCAATCTGATTATCGGTGTTGTACTCGTATCTTGTAACGGCACCATAAGGATCAGCGACGGCGATGATGTTTCCTCGGGCGTCGTAGCTGTACTGCGTGACGTTGTTGACGGCATCGATGGTCCTGGTCTTTACCCCCGCTTTGTCGTAGCCGTACTGGGTGATGTGGTTTAAGGGATCGGTATCAGTAAGGAGCTTTCCCCAGTTGTCGTAGGTCTTGGTCCACACCTTCCCCCTTGCATCGATCATCTTCTTAGGATTTCCCTGGACGTCATAGTCCTGGGTTACTCCACGGACCCGTTGTTCCTAAAGGTGAACAGCACCGGTGCCTATTTCTTCTATCAGAACGACCATCTGGATACACCGCAACGGCTCACCGCGATCAATGGGACAACCGTCTGGAGCGCAATCTATGAAGCCTTTGGCGCTGCAGTCGTTGATCCAGCCTCAACCGTTACTAACAATCTGAGATTCGCGGGGCAGTATTACGATAGCGAGACAGGGCTGCATTACAACTGGAACCGATACTACGATCCGGGCACAGGTCGGTATATCACCAGTGATCCGATAGCGTTGGCTGGAGGGGACAACCTCTATTTGTATGCGCTGGCAAATCCGCTGACAAACAAGGACCCTAAGGGTCTCGATACGACTGGGTGCACTATATCTGGAATTGGCCCTATTCTTGATTTGTCCGACTGTGCCCTAAAATGTTGCGCAGTTCATGATCTATGTTACTACGCCAACAACTGCTCGTCAGGATCCTGGCCTTGGCCTGTTGGCGACAAGAAGAAGAACAAGTGTGACAGTAGCGACGAGATATGCACGTCGGCCGGTAGTAGTGGCAGCCAAAATTTGCAGAGATCACTACTGGTTGCTACGACGTAAGCGGTGATTTTAGCTGAAAATGCATTGCAATGGCCAATAAGAGGATCTGTCTCGATACTGCCAGCTGCAGACGGTCCCGGAAAGACTAAATCCGGACTCTGATCGACGGTTCCCAGTTAATTCCAGACATTCAACATCATTCTCGAATCACCAAATCCAAGACTGTCCTTTGCGTCGCGAACGTGTCGGTGCGATTTTCGACAAGCGTACCGGTTAGTGAACCCCTCATGGTCACGGCAACTGAACTAGGGGAACCGCAATGACTCACCACTTTGGCCTCTGAGGCTGTCCAACCAGAAGACCGATCCAGCTGCTCGCGCTTGAATCAGGCCGTTGTCCATTCGACCGCATAGACCCGGGCCCGGGGGCTTGGCCCTAGCTCCCGTGGGGATAGAAAGTTCCTCAGGCGTGCCAGGCGGGCTGTATTTATCGTCATACCTGCGGCGCATGAATAATACCCGCGCCGACGTCAGCCGGATCAAAACCTGCCTTTAGCCCAGTCATCGTCGCTGACCCCACGAGACGGTCCAGAAACAGTCGCCCAGTGAACTGACCTGAAGTCCGGAGCTTCTGCGCCCACAACGCCGCGACTCCCGCAACGTGCGGCGTCGCCATGCTCGTGCCGCTCATGGTAATGAGCCCGCCGCCACGCTTCGCCGATAATACCCCAACGCCTGGAGCAGCTAGCCGTGCTCCGACGTTAGAGAACGATGCGATTGTAAAACCCAGTGGGTCGGACCCGATCGCAGCGACGGAAACGATGCCGTCGGCAGCTGCCGGCGGGCTCACTCGTATCTCGAAATCTGGGTTCTGGTCACGACGGCTTTCGTTGCCAGCAGCTGCCACGACCACGCAGGGCTGCATGAACGCGCTTCGTGCCTGTATAAGCAATGCCAGACGCTCAAACAGAAGCAGGTTCGCGCGATAGCCATCCAGTGCCATCGAGGTCGCAATCTCGGCAGGAATCCCGTCCCGCACGAGTTGTGCGACAAAACCCGGAAAATCGATACCAAGTGACATTGAGATGACGTGTGCGCCATTTTGGAGCGCCCATTCTATTGCGCTTAGCACAACATCACTTCCGCCGCCTCCCTCACCAAGCACCTTGCCGATCACCGCGGTCGTGACACCTTGTGCGATACCAATTCGCGTCCCTCCGACGTCGCGTCCGAAAATAGTACCCGCACAGTGCGTTCCGTGGCCATGTAAGTCATCTTCATTCTCGCTCGTGAAGTTCTTTCGGACGAGTTCGACACCGGCAAACGCAGGATGAAGAACATCAATGCCCGTGTCTAGCACCGCCACGATTACACCCTCCCCAGAAAATGGTGACGTGTCGGCGCCAACGGCCTTTACGCCCCACGTGCTGCCGTTTGAGCCGATATCGGCGGTTGTATCGACAGCCACGGGTGCAATCAGTTTCATTGGGAGAATCGGTGCAACAGCCTCCACTCCTTCCTTGCGGGCGACTTCCGCGACGCGCCGCGCAGTGAGATTGTCGAACTCGATTGTGACCGGTGAAGCAGATGCGCTGGTACTCGAGTGGGTTGCCCCTTTTCCCTTCAATCTGGGTTCGTGACCCTCTACTCGCCGAAGAATTGCGTGCTTCATACTCATGACGGCTCCTATTGAAGTGGTCTCAGAGGAATGGAAAACGTTTGTTTGTCAATATCTCCTCCCTTGAAAACGGCATCCTCAAATTCGGATGCTCCCATAATTGCTGCTCCAGACCAATGAATTCTGCCTTCAGTTCTCGTGCGAGCCTGACGGATTCACCCACCGGATCGCTACTAAGGCGACTGAGATCAATACTCGGAGGTGTAGCTGATCGTCTACCGACCATAGAATGTGGTGGGTGTGTTAGGTAATACTGGGAGGGGAACTTCATTGCCCATCCTTCCGGGACTGTAAAGTCCAGAAGTAGAGGATGCTGCCTGCCTTCCGTATACCATCCGACATCCCGAAGCCCAAGGTTCGTCATTGCTGCCCCCTCTGGTTGCTTTCGCGAACACTCGTTCAAGAAAGCGAATGTAAACACGCTGTGTTGAAGATCCTGAAGCTCAAATGACTCCTCATCGTCTAGACAAGCGCAGTACACTTGACCGACATTAAGAACAGACCGGCGCAATGGATCCGAGCCCTGTTGCATATCCACCATGTTAAGATGAATATTACGGGCAATAGCGCTGCTATGGCAGCAATCTAAGAACAAATCTAACCTGCAGCGTCCAGGAGTGACTTCCCGCTCAGGAATCGAGAGCAGTAAGAGCGAAGCCAGATCGCGGGCCTCGAGTTTCTCGTCGGCGAGGACGATACTGGCGCGACCGCTTTCATCTGATTCACCGTGACCGGAAAAGCAGAAGTTAAACTGGAAGGAAGTATATTCCGGATCATGCTGGTTAACCTCCAGCCATTCACGTAGTCGGTGTATCGATCCCAAAAGCTGTCCGATAGTTGGATTATCGAGTTTAACTGCACAGTCAAAGAATCCAGGACTCTTGCCGAGACCGGGCGTTGCTCCCACGACGTAGGGATCACCAAGCTGCATCGGCCTGTAGTACTGATAAAAAGCATCCAAGTCGTTACGGGCTTTGTCTAGTCTGCCGTACCTCTTGGCAAGACTGCTGAGCCCTTTGTTATGCTCTCCGGAAACGACGCCGGGTGTTCCACACGCGATCGTGATAGTAATCCAGAACAAACGATCGCATCCCGATAGGACTGATCGCTGCACGCGCCGCTCATGTCGGTCCATGTCTCCGAAAACCCATAATTGTTCTTCCCCCCTTTCAATTCGGGTGATGGGCTGCCCTTTCGTCTTGCCGTCGGACTCAGCGCGATCGGGCCAACTCCAGTGAGCTTGCAGTTTCATCCGCTCAGAGTTTTTTTCCCCACACCGCCGCCGTCAGCCTGTCTCTATCGTCGTCAGTCAACTGGAGTCCTCCATTCGCAATGAGTAGTCACGTGGGTGCAACACCGTCAAATCCGGGGGAAAACCATTGAGGGTGCTAAACCCGGCGCTGCTGTCGGCGATCACATTGTAACCTCCGGCGGGCACTGACTGGCCACTCGGCACGATCAGCGGGCTAACAGTCGCGGTGGTCAGTCTGCTTCACGAATGCACTACCGCTGGTTTGGACTCCCTTGTTTCCCGAGGGCGATACGACCCAATTGACGGGCCAGGTCCGCGATACTGTCTAATAGCGCAGGAACCGGGACCGCGAGCGATTTCGCCATCCCCTCGACAAAATGCCGGTTCAGCATGCCGCCGTCTTCGTGATGCTGCTTCGCAAACTGGAGGGCTGACAGCAGGGATTTCTGGTGATCCGACAGAGTGGCGGATAGCCGTCTGCCGGACTTACGGTTCCGCAGGATGCGAATCACCTCATCCCAGGCGACGTGCTTCACCAGGTATTCCACCACAATGCGCAGCTGCTCGACCGGATCGCGTTCCTGATCGCCAACGGCACCAAGTTTGCGCACATCTCTGACAGCCCACCGGTCCCGACTCCACCCGTGAATAACCGGTTGACCGGTCTGGAAAAGGGCGTTTATCCTTCTTATACTCGGCGGCGTTGTCGTCCAGCGTAATGGTGGTGGCGGTGGTTTGGCCGAGGGCGCCGCTGGCGAGATCGGCGATCTTGATATCCACGTTGATGGCGCCGGCGAGGTAGCTGGTTAGTTGGGTGACGTTGTTAAACGACAGCAGCTGGCCGGTGGGGTCGATTTCATTAAATAAGATTTTCCACACAGGTCCCTGCGGGCAGAACTCCTTTCTGTCATAGGGGGATCAAAGGGGACGCTGGATCAAAGGGGACGCTACCCTTTATTTATTGCTGTCCGTCGTGTTAGATTCTCCCCATGCCCCGCCTCGCCCGAACCGTCTGCGCGCG